>JANOTW010000789.1:0-1815 GCA_031416575.1 Ferruginibacter sp. | reverse complement strand
GCGCATTATTTTTATTCAGGTTATTCTTTTTATAACCACGTTTATCACAACAACCATTGCAGGAGCTGAGTGGACGTATGGGAAATCAGTTTATGTTGAGTTTGCCTGGAGCGATTTTGTAAGCGGCATGAACTTCTCCATCCCCTTTATTTTGATTTTAACTGTGCATGAGTTTGGGCACTATTTTGTTGCGAGGTATCATAACGTAAAATCATCACTGCCGTATTACATACCCATTCCGCCTATGCCATTGTCGATTGGTACCATGGGTGCGATCATACGTTTGCGCAGCAAAGTATTTTCTAAGAAGCAAAACTTTGACATCGGTATTGCCGGTCCATTAGCCGGGTTTGTGTTGGCACTGTTAATTTTAATTTATGGTTTTGCAACATTGCCGCCTGCTGAATATATATATCAAATCCATCCGGAGTACGAGCAGTATGGTTTAAACTATGCCGATCATGTTTATCAATCAAATGAAGGTATTGTAGATGTTACCCTCGGCAAGAATTTACTTTTTTTATTTTTAGAGCAAACCATAGCGGACCCTTCGCGCATACCGAATGTGCATGAAATTATGCATTACCCTTATTTGTTTGCCGGTTTTTTGGCATTGGTGTTTACAAGTTTAAATCTGCTGCCGGTTGGTCAGTTAGATGGCGGGCATGTATTATATGGATTGACTGGGTTTAAAACCCATAGGGTAGTGGCTTCTGTTTTCTTTGTAGGGTTTATGTTTTATGCCGGGCTGGGTCTTGAGTATATTCATCCTTCACGACCAATGGAAGATTTGCAGTGGTATATTCCGTTGTATATCCTGTTTCTCTATTTCTGTTTTCGTGGGCTTAACTTGCCCGTTCGCGACACCATCATGTATGCGTTGTTGGTTTTTGCTACTCAATTTGTTTTAACCGTGCTATACCCTACACTACACGGCTATTCTGGCTGGCTATTGTTTGGGTTTGTGCTGGGAAGATTTATTGGAGTTCAACATCCTCCTACGGAGATCGAAGAGGCTTTGGATGAAAATAGAAAAATTTTAGGTTGGATAGCAGTTGTAATTTTTATTATTTGTTTTACTCCAAATCCAATTGAGGTACTGTAAAACGCTACGCATAACGACATTAAATTACTTTCTGATTATTATTTTCTCCGTAAAAAGTTTTGTGCCAGCCATATACCGTATCACATAAATTCCATTCGGTGCGCCTATCATGCTGATACGCTTTTCATCGATAGAATCTTCAACAGTAAAGTTTATAGACTGACCAGCCAGATTAATTACCTGAATATGTTGCACAGAACCTTTTAAATAAAATTCTCCATGGCTGGGGTTCGGATAGATTGTTCCTAACCGTTGCCCCTCGGGCACACCGCTAACAATTGGCCCGGTACCAAAGCGAGGCCTGATCATTAAACTTCCGCTAATTCTATCATTAATTTGCCACGTGCTGGTTTCATTTATTTTGTAGTATAACCGATTGCCTGTGTCGTTGCTTTTATCGAGGCCAATACGTACGCGTCCCTGGGAAGGCTCGCGATAGCCAATAAAAAATGTATCTTTTACAATGACTCCTTCCAGCAGTGGCACGAATGTAAAAGAGCCGTTACCTGAATGCGTTATTGAAATATTTTGCTCGTATAAGAGAGACCCAGGTGATCCATTTTTACTAGCGCTGATAAAAATATCGACATTATCCGCGCGCGCTCCGCTAAATATTGGAAAGTTGATGAACAATCCATTGATTGTATCTTGAATGGCCGTCTTCATTTCAAACAGATATGCTAATTGATTACCCGCGTTCGTTAACTCGA
>JANOTW010000788.1:0-1973 GCA_031416575.1 Ferruginibacter sp. | reverse complement strand
CGTTTTAAATTAACAATTTTTACCCCCTTTTGGAACATCCCGATTTTTCGGGAAAGCCTGTCCCGGTTCATCGGGAGGGATGGGGGTAACCTGTTTTATTTTACTTATTGAACAATACAAAATATCACTAATTTACCCCTTGAGCGCTATATTATTTTTTGAATGGAAGGGTTGGGCTTTTTTAATCATTGGAAGTTGCCTGCAATACCACCTCACCCCCCGTCCTCTCCGAAGGAGAGGGAGCCTGGACTCTGCAACTGCAAAGGGTTTTCCGGATAGGAAGGTGTTAAAGTTTTCCATACAAAAACGTTTATTTAAGTACAAACAATTTGAATCTTCCAACTCTCCCTTTTATTTATTAAACAAATTAGGATAATCCGTGATTATTCCATCTACCCCTAATTGCTTTAATCCGTTTATTGTTGTAGTATCATTTACCGTCCAGGGGATCACTTTGATCTTTTTATCATGACAAGCATCAATTAGCGCTTTATTTACGAGCGAATAAGCAGGGCTATAAATTGTTGGATTAAAACCCAGGTTATCCAATTGTTCATCCAGCGTTCTTTTATCATAATCTTCAATTAACAAGGCTGTTTTAATTGCCGGGTAATCTTTGTGTAGTGTTTGTAAGGTCCTTAAATCAAACGACTGGATGATAACCCTTCTTTCAATTTCCTTACTTTTTATCACCTGCATCAATAGCGCTACAAATTCAACAGGGGCGGGATGAAAAATATTATCGGTAGCCGGATTTGTTTTTGTTTCAATATTATAATTAACCTTTGGCAGGTTATTGATTGATAAATAAAGTTCAACACTGTCTATCAACGCAGCCAGGGATGGTTTGGTTGTTTTAATTTTTTGCTGGGTTGCAAAGCGGGGGTGGGGTTTTAGGCCAACGTCATAAAGTTGCGTTTCCTGAAAACTCATCTGGTAAATGTTGGATTTTCTTTCTTCTTTCGCCTCCAGGTATTTTCCGCCGGGGGCAGTGGTTATATCATGATTAAAAAATGGCTCATGAGAAAGTATGGCCACCTTATCTTTCGTAAACACGATGTCCATCTCCAATGTAGTTACACCCAGGTCAATTGCTTTTAACATTGCGGGAATGGTATTTTCGGGCATCAGTCCACGGCAGCCGCGGTGGCCTTGTTTATCAAATCCTGGCAGCATAATGGCTTGGGTTGTTTTGGATGTTTTGCAGGTGGAAAAAATGATGAGGATAAAAAGACCGATGGCGCTGCAATATTTTGTCATGCAAATTGATTGAAATGAAAATGAAGTACAAAGTTAAGCGCTTTGGCATCCAGTTCGCTTTCCCGGGTTTTGTATCTTCTTATGTACCTGCAATAGCCGCATTGAGTATAACAAAACATCCTCCGCATTTAAAAATTTGGTTCTTATTGGCAACATTGTGGCAACAAATACTTTTTCAGTTGAACGAGTGTTCCCCAATGGTATGTAGTACAAGGGGATGAAAAGGGATTGAGTATTTAGTATAAAGTATAAAGAGTAGCTGGCAGGGTTATTTGCTATGGGTGAAAAAATTGATGGAAAATAATTTTAGAATTATTTCATACAACGTAATTAAAGTTCCACAATGGTATGCGGTACAAGAGTAGCCAAATAAGATCGGGTGATGTTTCGCTCATTACAACGTGGGTAAAATTTACAGGTCATTTATTTTCAAAGGGCGAACTGTTTTTTAAAGGGAGGCATAATTTGAAGACCCTGTTTTGCCCCCGGCCCCTGAAGGGGTGGTCTTCTGCCAGTTCATTAACTAATCCTAAAGAATCGCTCATTATAACACAATTAAAGTTGCTTATAGGTATTCAGTACAAGAGGGCCCAAATAAACCGGTGCGGATGTTTCGCTAATAACAACAATAAACAGGTTTCCCTTTTAGTCCGCCGCGGCGGACGGGATATTGGTAGAAATACACGTTATTATAATTTCAATAAGTCCCGTAG
>JANOTW010000787.1:0-1709 GCA_031416575.1 Ferruginibacter sp. | reverse complement strand
GCCACACTTTGGGGGTGGCCCACCGGGAGAAAAATATTTGAATAAGAGAAAACTATCTGAAGTAGCTTCGCCATAAAATATATCTGTTACAATAAAATTGAAAAAAAACAACCATGAATTATATACCAAACAAAAACCGGTACGAAAAAATGCAGTATCGCCGCTGTGGTAACAGTGGCATCAAACTGTCCGCTATTTCATTAGGCTTATGGCACAACTTCGGGCATGTAGATACACTTGAAAACAGCCGAGCTATTTTAAAGCTGGCCTTTGATAGCGGTATCACGCATTTTGACCTGGCGAATAATTATGGCCCGCCGCCGGGAAGCGCCGAAGAAAATTTTGGCAAGATCCTAAAAGAAGATTTCGCCGGCTACCGCGATGAATTGATCATCAGTTCAAAAGCGGGCTTTACCATGTGGGACGGGCCTTACGGCGATTGGGGAAGTAAAAAATACCTGGTAGCAAGCCTTGATCAAAGCCTAAAAAGAATGGGATTGGAATATGTGGATATTTTTTACCATCATCGCCCGGACCCAAATACACCTTTGGAAGAAACCATGTCTGCATTGGACCTGATCGTAAGACAGGGAAAAGCATTATATGCTGGTATCTCCAATTACCCGGCGGCGGAAGCCGCAAAAGCAATCGGCCTGTTAAAAAAGATGGGAACCCCCTGTTTGATCCATCAACCCAAATATTCCATGTTTGTGCGCTGGGTAGAAGAAGGGGGTTTATTGGATGTGCTTGAACAGGAAGGCGTGGGTTGCATTCCTTTTTCCCCGCTGTCCCAGGGGCTGTTAACCAACAAATATTTACATGGAATCCCCGCAGATTCAAGGGTGGCCAAACCACACGGGTTTTTAAAAGAGGAAGATGTAAATGAAGGCCGTATCAATCAGGTCAGGCAATTGAATGAAATAGCGCTGCAACGCAATCAAACACTGGCACAGATGGCATTGGCCTGGCTATTGAAAGATAACAGGGTAACCTCGGTATTAATTGGCGCCAGCAAACCCGAACAATTGGCGGATTCGTTGCTATGCCTGGATAATATAATTTTCAGCGAAGGCGAATTGAAAGCGATAGAGGAGATATTGAAAATGTCTGATGCCTGATTTTTGATGTCTGATTTTTTGATGTCTGATGTCTGATTTAAGAAAGCAGTAATTAATGCAACTATCATTCGCAGTATTTCGTCCTGTTTTCCATTGTTATTAATCTTCAAATCAAAAGAGAAGTAACAAATAGTTACAGGAAAGGAACCCGGCGCTTGTGGTAATTGTACAATATAGTACTGAAAGGGCGGGTATATATTTGCATATTGCAACGGTCTATGTAAAACGAATGGATATAAACAAAGCCTGGCGGGTTATACTGCGCAAGGGTTAAAAAAGTGAGTTACAGTTTTGTTGTCCCAACGAAGAAGCAGCTATGGGGATTCCCGAAAAAGATCGGGATTTCGCAATTCATTTTTTTGTCCAGGCTATATTTCCTTGCTCAACATCGTTGCATCGCCCTCTTGTACTGAATACCATTGGGGATCTTTAATTGTGTTATAAATTAAAATACCGTTGATTTTTAAGATTATCAGACTAATTGAATTCACTGTTTTACCCCGTGCGCAGTATAAAACAATTATCAACTGATTAGCTTATTGAATATGGTTAATCATGATATCTCCTTCCTTATTGACCACCAGTTTTTTT
>JANOTW010000786.1:0-6522 GCA_031416575.1 Ferruginibacter sp. | reverse complement strand
GTAGAACAGAAAATAATAATTCCATAAGTCCGCCAGCTGGCGGACGTGATATTATTGAGGGTTTAATCCCCCTCTACTATGAGTTCTTTATATTACGTCCGCCAACTGGCGGACTTATGGAATTTATACTAACCTTTATTTCTACCAATATCACGTCCGCCGCGGCGGACTAAAAAGGAAACCTGTTTATTGTTGTAATGAGCGAAAAATCAGCCCCTGCTTATTTGGTTACTTGTACTGAATACCATTGGGGATCTTTAATTGCGTTTTAGTTAGCGTATGCAAAGGCCTCACAGGTTTTCAAAATCTGTGAGGCCTTACAGTCTGCGAATTATAGTAGAAACTGAATAAAACTCCCGCAAATCAGTACAGGTAGTGCAATAGCCCGAAGCTCCTGTCGCATACTTTTGTCAACCAAACACCTCTTGTTTCTTCATCCATATTTCCTTATATCCCTTCTTCATTTTCTTACTCAAAAACGAACGGTCAATCAAATCCATCACTTCCTCATTTTTACTGTTGAAAAGTTTAAAACTGTTGTAATACACTTTCTCATTTATCCGTAAATTTTCAGCCAGGGCTTTAAAGTCGGTTAGTTTCATTTTATTCTTTTTACCATTTAGTGTTAGGGCCAGTTCTTCTTCATCTTTTGGGTTAATCAGGTTTACATTCAGTAAGTCATACGCCGGGCTCAGCACTGCGCCTTCAGGCTGGTGCATTAACGAAAAATTTTTCAAGTGCATATCGTTATTGCCACACAGGTAGCTAAACAATACCAGTTCAAAATAAGCAAGCAGGTCAAGCCCTTTATGACAATACGTTGCTACCAGCCTGCCAGCTTTTTCATAAGAACTTTTGTATTTGTTCTCCGTTAAAAACCCTGATAACTGGCACAGGTCTTCAATATGTATT
Source organism: Ferruginibacter sp. (assembly GCA_031416575.1). Taxonomy (GTDB): domain Bacteria; phylum Bacteroidota; class Bacteroidia; order Chitinophagales; family Chitinophagaceae; genus Ferruginibacter. The sequence continues at coordinate 5,610 of JANOTW010000786.1, read as the reverse complement.
TTGCTACCAGCCACCCTGTCGAAACGCCTGGCAATATACACCATGCTGCCATCGCTGGCCTGCATTAAAGTATGCTGGCACACCGGTATTTTAAACAGTTCGGCCAGGTGCATTGTAAGGTCTTCGGTTTCCGGCATCATGGGGTATTGATGATGCTGGGGCTTTAAAATATATTCACCCCACAGCCCAACAATCGTTAACCGGTTTTTGCCTTTTTCTTTTTGCAGCGTAACCGACAGTTTGGGTTGTACCCCCGTAACAGCAATGCGCTGGTTAACGGTTTGTTTGGCCAGCGATTCCAACAGTGCATCATCCAATTGCAAAGAAGGCAGTTCCGCTGTACCAAAAAATTTTTTAGCACAGGCCGGGTGATAGTGTGCATCCCCTGCATCTTTATAACAAAACCAGCAATTGTTCATTTCATTTATTCATTTTCCGGTACTACCGTTACAGCGCCAATTGTATCCCGGCAGGTGGTTAATAATAGTTCAAAGCGGTCGTTGGATTTTAATTTCCAGTGGTCCACCGCAATATCCAGCAGCCAGCCTTCTGGTATCAGCCCGTCGAAAAAAGGGAAAAGCACTTTGCTGGTATAAGGCTCTTTTCGTTTGGGCAGGTTAAGGCTGATCAAACGGTTTCCCGGTTGCTCCAGGTATTGCTCATCATACTGCAATGTATAGCCATCATCTGTTTCCGAAAGCCGGGCAGCCAATACTCCATCGTACAACACCTTTGCCGTTTTAGCCATGTTTATTTGCTTTATATGTTACCGTAAGCTCAGCCCCAAACAAAGCTAAAACCTGATTCACCTTTTCCATCCCCATCGTGGTTTTGGCCTGCTCAATTTCCCTTACTAATCGTAGCCCCACACCGGCCTTGGCCGCCAATTCTTCCTGGGTGAGGTTATTTTCTTTACGTTGTTGCTTTAAAAAAGCTGAAGGGTTCATTTTATACCTTTTAGGGTATAAAGTTATGTCATTAGTCTTAATTATACCGAAAAGGGTATAAAGAGGTGTTTATGGCTGAATTTATACCTGATCGGGTATAAGGGAGGGTTTTTATTTTATGCGCCCATTTTTGTGGGCCATCACTATTAATGAATATCGTTTAGGCAACTTCCATTATCGAACTGGGTACTTTGTAATTTATGGAAACGTGTAAGCGCTTCATGTTTTCACTTTGAGGATTGTCAGCTTGCAATAATAATCCCGATAGAGAAGCGTATCGGGACCCTTCTTAACAACCTTTCTTTTTTTTGTCCGGGCTGTGAAGCTATGATGATCATCGTTGCATCGCTTGCCCCGATCTTTTATCGGGGCATCCCGATGTTACACTTGAATCGGGACTTGCACCGCATACCTATGGGGATCTTTTATTGCGTTGTATGTTCGAAGCATCAGCATGTCCTTTGAGGAAATAATTTGTTACAGCTTTCAGGTTCGGGCACAAGAGGACGCTTGCGCCAAAAGAAGGTGTCTCAAATAATTGCCTCATTTTATAAGGGTTGCCAACCTTGTGAAAAGCTTTTTGAATTGTTAGCGTATAAAAAGGTTTGCAACCCTTGCGAAGAAAATGGAATTTACTCCATACAATTGGGCATCTTTTCTCAGGTTGTTATTAGCGAAACATCAGCGCCGGTTTATTTGGGTATCATAGTACTGAATACCATTGGGGATCTTTAATTGTGTTTTGATTATGCCGGAGACTATTCTTTTGAAACATGCTACAAAAAATTTTACGATTTTACTCCTTGCCAAATATAATCCACTGAACATGGCAATGCTGCTTTGAAATATTTTTTACACCAGCTTCATCTTTTCAGGATCCCAGTTCAAAGGCTTGTTTTGCCCGGCGCTGATATTACAGGCCAATGACGGCCCTGCCGCCCTCAGCCCAAATATGGCATCTTCCGGAATGGGTGTGCCCGACCTTATGCCGTTGAAAAATGTGATCATGTGGTCAACCCTGTCATCATATTTTGCAGGTGGTGTAAATTCAATTGTTTTACCCATTGTAAAACCGCCTTTCGCATCGCCATATTTTTCGGTGTACCATTTTTTATAATCTTCTTTTTGTTTTGCTGAAAAACTTTCAAATGAATCATAGCCACCGTATCCCGGCGCCACACTCCTTTTCAGCGTTTTTACCTTCAAGTCGTTCCAGCCAATATCAATCGCCCCTTCCGTGCCAATAAGTTTCATGCCAAAGCCCCCGGTACCTTCGCCACTTGCCAGGTTAATGCGGGTATATAATTGAAAAGAAGGATGCTTTTCAGTTTTAGGGTAGGTCATTAAGGAGTTGATCAGGTCGTATGCATCCCGGCCATCTTTCCAATAATTTATTTCGCCCAAAGCAAATATTTTGTTGGGCCCGATAGAGCTGGTGATGGTATGCAAACCGGTAAGCAGGTGAACAATTAAATCACCTGCCGAACCGGTGCCATAATCTTTGTAATTCCTCCATCTAAAAAACCGGACGGGGTCGAAAGGGACTTTTGGCGCATGCCCTAAAAATTTATCAAAGTCAATTGTTTGCGGCGAGGCATCCGTAGGAATTGAATATTGCCAGGCGCCTTTCGCATCCGACCGGTCGCAGTATGCTTCCACATTGATAAGCTCCCCAATGGTACCACTTTCATAATATTTTTTCGCTTCCAGTATGGCAACGCTGCTGGCCCGCTGGCTGCCAACCTGAAATGCCTTGCCCGTTTTCTTTTGCGTTTCAATGATGCCCATGCCTTCTTCTATTTTTTGCACCATTGGCTTTTCGCAATAAACATGCTTTCCGGCGTTCATGGCATCAATGGATATTTTCTGGTGCCAGTGATCGGGGGTACAAACCAGCACCGCATCAATGTCTTTTTTTGCAAGCAATTCCCGGTAGTCCCTGGTAGTGAAAATATCATTCCCCCACTTTTCCTTCGCCCTATCCAAACGCCCGGTGTATAAATCGCAAACAGCCGCCAGTTCAACCCCTTCCACCTTCATGGCGGCATCCGTATCATAATGGCCGATAATACCACACCCAATTAATCCAATGCGTATTTTATCATTCGCACTACTGATTGTTTTGGGAATAAGTTTTTTTTGTATTGACCGGCTTTCCGCGGCTGCCTGTGTCCCCACGGACATGGCGGCTACTGAACCGCCTAAGTTTTTTAAAAATTTCCTTCTTGAATTTTCCATGATTGAAAGTTGGTTTTAAGTTTGAAATTTAAAATTTAAAATTTTCCTTTATTACGTTCCAGTTTAAATATCTGGCAAAATGCTGAAGAACAGATGAATTTCCGGATAAAATTTTTGAACAGGGTGAATATTATTACACAACGCAAGGGATAAAACGGGTGCATACCAAATTGTCGCTGGCTGGTGGGACACCATCCAGGGGTAGCTCTGCTAAGTGGTCGGTGTCTCACCGACCACTTAGCCAAAGGCTCGTGCATAATCCAAAACACAATTAAAGATCCCCAATGGTATGCGGTACAAGTTGTCTGAACCACTGATTAATACTGATTTATTTGATGAGCCTGATTTTAAATGTGTACATATTTCAAGAAGCATTTTAATTTAAAACACAATTAAAGATCCCTATTGGTATGGGGTACAAGAGGGCGATGCAACGATGCTCCACATAGCTGCTTAGCCCGGACAAAAAGTATGGTTGTATATAAGAGTCCCGATACGCTTCTCTATCTGGATTATCAATGAAACGATGACACATAGCTTCTTAGCCCGGACAAAAAAGATATGGAGCGGCAATTTGTAATATTACCGAAGCAATTATCCTGGTTCATAATTGTTGACAATAATTTTAATGAAATCCGTGTGGGTTAAATAAATTATAATATATTTCACTTTTAAAAATTAACTGTCATTTTAACACTTGCAAAGTTTTATAAAAAATGAAAAGAATATTAAACCGCCTGTTACAATCAGGCAAAACATTGATGGCATTAGCAATAATAGCTGCATTAACCCTTTATTCCTGCACCAGCAACAGCACGAACACCAGCGCCATAATTGCTGAAACCGACAGCCTTACCCCTGAGCAACAACGTGAAACAAAAAATGCATTAAAAGGCCTGGCAGTTTTTAACGGCCTTGAAGTACGCACCGTGGCTACTGAACCCATGTTACAAAATCCTACGAATTTGGATGTTGATGACCGTGGCAGGATATGGGTTACGGAAGCGTATAATTACCGCCCGGCCATTAATGGCAATCCCACTCATGAACAGGGGGACCGCATCATGATATTGGAAGACAAAGACGGGGACGGCGTGGCGGATACCGCTAAAATTTTTTACCAGGGGCCAGAACTGAATGCACCCTTGGGAATCTGCGTGTTGGGCAACAGGGTATTAGTATCCCAAAGCCCTTATATATGGGCATTTTATGATGATAATGGTGATGATAAAGCCGACAGGAAAGAAATAATTTTTCAGGGTATTGGAGGCGAACAACACGACCATGGGGCTCATGCGGTTACATTTGGCCCGGATGGTAAATTATATTTCAACCTGGGGAACGAAGGGAAAACATTAAAAGATAAAAACGGCAAAACTGTAACCGACCAGGAAGGCGGTGAAATAGGGCCCAAAAAATACAAGGAGGGCATGGTACTTAGGTGCGATACCGATGGATCGCATGTGGAAGTGCTGGCAGATAATTTCCGTAACCCTTATGAAGTAGCGGTGGATAGCTACGGCACCATGTGGCAAAGCGACAACGATGATGATGGCAATAAAGGTGTGCGCATAAACTATGTCATGAAATATGGAAACTATGGTTACAAAGATGAAATGACGGATGCAGGATGGCAGGTGAACCGCACCAACATTGAAGATTCAATTCCGCTGCGCCACTGGCATTTAAACGATCCCGGAGTGGTGCCCAATGTGCTGCAAACATTTGCCGGCTCGCCCACCGGAATGGTGGTGTATGAAGGTAATTTATTGCCGCGGCAATTTCACGATCAGATGATCCATACCGATGCAGGCCCAAATGTAGTACGCTCGTACCCCGTAAAAAAGAATGGAGCGGGTTACTCCGCGGAAATCATCAATATTTTAAAAGGGGAAAAAGATCAGTGGTTCCGGCCTGCGGATGTATGCGTCGCACCGGATGGTTCACTAATAATTGCCGACTGGTACGATCCCGGGGTTGGCGGCCACCAGGCAGGAGACCAAATGCGGGGAAGGATTTACCGGGTAGCCCCACCCGCTAAACCATACACTATTCTTCGGCAGGATTATAGTACGCCTGCAGGCGCTGTGGCGGCTTTGCAAAATCCAAATCTTGCAACCAGGTATAAAGCATTTACCGCTTTGCAGGCCATGGGTGAAAAAGCTGTACCACAACTTGAAAATTTATGGAATACCGCCCCCAATCCAAAAATGAAGGCAAGGGCTTTTTGGGTACTTGTAAATATGCCTAAAATAAATCCTGAAAAATACCTGCAGCAAGCTATCCTGCAGAACAACCCGGACCTACGCATGCTTGCACTGAGGGCAGCGGCAAATTTAAAACTGGATATTACAGCGATAGTTGGACAGTTGGTTAACGACCCCGATGTGCAGGTAAGGCGGGAATGCGCTTTAGCCTTGCATCA
>JANOTW010000785.1:0-1934 GCA_031416575.1 Ferruginibacter sp. | reverse complement strand
AATATTAATCGCTTTTAGGTGCTAAGAGAAAAAAAACTGCAAACAAGTTGTCACTTTTTGCCCATTGTGCAGTTTAATAATGCTACACTTCAATTTCCATCCATATATCACAACCATTATGCCCGCTATTTCCCAGCGGCCCCTTTAGATAAGTAAATCCGAATTTTTCATACATGGGCACCGCTACATTTAATTCCGGCATGGTTTCCAAATAAACTTTTTTATACCCGGCTTTTTTGGCTGCGTTCAAACATTCCTGCAGCAATAATTTACCTAATCCTTTGCCACGTACAGTTGGTGACAAATACATTTTCACCAACTCACAGGTATTGGCATCCAATCCTTCTGTATGGTATATGCCGGCGCCGCCAACAATTTGTTCATTCATCACCGCCACATGATATATTCCTTTTCCCGTTTGAAACAATTCATACAAATGATCGGTGCTTTCATCAAAATAAACCGTGCCGGGTTTATTGGCATTAAATTCCGTTAAAGCATTCCTTATAATAATCGCCAATGCCGCATTATCGGCCGGCCCTATAAGTCTAATGGTCATATTATCCATATTAGTTTGCGTTTTTTCCAAACCTTATCAGGGTTCGTTATTATCTGTAATTGTACATTCTTTGCTCCGGGGGTTTAACCGTTAATTTTTATTTTAGTTCCATTAATCCTTTAGTGCAAAAACTGGTTTTATGTTCATATATATTTTCAACGCGGGAAAAGGCACCCGGTATTTGAATTGCTTGTTTTATCCTTATTCATGAATATATGTATTTCCGTATTTTTAGTTTTCAATATAGTTACCATGTTTGTTGCTTCAAATCCAAATTTTGTTGATATTACCGGCTGGAAAACAGGGATTGATTTTACAACATTTTATTTAATCTGGTGTTAATGTGAAAGTTATTTTAAAAATCTTTATTTTCGGGTACTTAATTCAAGATATATTTTGGAAGTGATACAAAAATACAATGAAGATGAATTGGTGATGCTGCTTCAAAGGCAGGATCAGCAGGCGTTTTCTTACCTCTATGATAATTATTCACCTGCACTGAACGGAGTGATTTTTCGATTGGTAGCCGATAAAACACTTTCCGAAGATATATTGCAGGAAGTTTTTGTTAAAATATGGAATAATTTTTCAAGCTACGATAAATCGAAGGGCCGCTTGTTTACATGGATGATGAACCTCACCAGGAATCTTACCATTGATACATTAAGGAGCAAAGGGTATAAAAAACAAAATAAGATCTCCGGTGATGAAAACTCCGTAAATAACCTGCAGGATGTTAGTTCGGGGATGGACAAATTTGATGCAATGGGTATCAGGAAACAATTGAGTAATTTAAAACCTGATCAACGCTTAGTTATTGACCTCGCTTATTTCAATGGGTTTACCCAGGATGAAATAGCCAAAGAAATAGGAATACCATTAGGCACAGTGAAAACGAGAATGCGCACTGCTATCCTGGAATTGAGAAAAATGCTGCAACACAAATAAATTGGAAACACAAAATATTATATCATCAGGTTTGCTGGAGTTATATGCCGCAGGAATTGCTTCTGAAAAAGAAACAAAAGATGTAGAGCAATGGGTAGCGCAATACCCGGAAGTGGAAGCCGAATTAAATGAAATCACTACCACTATTGAGGCTTACATGAAGGAATATGCGATATTGCCGGGTGCCGGCATAAAAGAAAAAATACTTTCCCGCATCAATGTCGCTGAATACGGCAAAATAATTCCTATTGACACATTCCCGAAGGCCGGAAACAAAGTTATCAATTCAAATTCGTTCTGGAAAATGGCCGCTGCCGCATCAGTTGCATTGTTGATTGGAAGCATTGCTCTTAATATTGTTACTTACAACAGGTATAACAAAGCTGACAGGAACCTGTTGGTGGCCCGGGAAACATTGGGAAGCCTG
>JANOTW010000784.1:0-3123 GCA_031416575.1 Ferruginibacter sp. | reverse complement strand
TAAAACAGGTATGTTACGAAAGGGGTGCAATACTAATAGGTCTTTATCGCCGGCCTTCCAGCAATTCATCCAGCTTATCTGGCGTAAAACCTTTGGCTTTGGCTTCCGCTGTAGCTTTTTTCATAATATCAAAAAGCTGATCATTAGAAGGCTTGCCGCTGAAAAAATCATTCAGCCAGGCGTTAATATATATTTCCGCTTTTCTTTTTACGGAAGAATCCGCTTTTTCAAAAGCCCGGGCAATAAAAGGGGGAACAGGGATCAATATATTCTCCATACTGGTACACATTTAAAAAGTTATCCAAATATTAGAATTTAAAATGAGGAGGATCAGTGTTAGGAGTTGGGGGTTGCATCCCAAATTGTCGCTGCCCTGGTGGGGACACAAGCCAAGGCAAACAGCCGTGGTCCGGTGTCCTCACCGGACACAGCCTCAAGGCAGAAGCGACAATTATATATACACCATTGTTAACTTACTGACAAACAATAAAAAATGACTGCAAATTTTCAGGGTCAAGCTCCCCTCTCCTTCGGAGAGGGGTTGGGGGTGAGGTCAAACGCAGGGTTAAGCAGACCAATATTTAATAACTGCCAACTATTCATTTTAAAAAAGTGTATACTGCTTTTATTGCGCCACCAGAGCAGCGACAATTTGTGATGCAACCCCCAACTCCTGACTTTGATCCTCTTCATTTTAAATTCTTATATTTGGATAACTTTTTAAATGAGTACTGTTATGGAGAATATTTCGATCCCTGTTCCCCCTTTTATTGCCCGGGCTTTTGAAAAAGCGGATTCTTCTGTAAAAAGAAAAGCGGAAATATATATTAACGCCTGGCTAAATGATTTTTTCAGCGGCAAGCCTTCTAATGATCAGCTTTTTGATATTATGAAAAAAGCTACCGTGGAAGCCAAAGCCAAAGGTTTTACGCCTGATAAGCTGGATGAATTGCTGGAAGGCCGGCGATAAAGACCTATTAGTATTGCACCCCTTTCGTAACATACCTGTTTTATCCCCTGCTGATTTTTTAAAAAGTTTTTTTTAACTCATTACCATATTCATTCCCATTCAATAGTAGCGGGTGGTTTGCTGCTGATATCATATACTACCCTGTTAATACCGCGTACATTGTTAATTATTTCATTGGATATGTCCGCTAAAAATTCGTAAGGCAGGTGCGCCCAGTCCGCCGTCATCCCGTCCACGGAAGTTACCGCTCTTAGCGCTATCGTAAATTCGTATGTTCTTTCATCTCCCATTACCCCCACACTTTTTACCGGTAATAAAATGGTGCCAGCCTGCCATATACTTGCATACAAGTTTGCTTTTTTTAACCCATTGGTATAAATAGCATCCGCTTCCTGCAATAACCGTACCTTTTCTTCCGTAACATCGCCTAAAATCCTTATGGCAAGGCCGGGGCCGGGAAACGGGTGGCGGTAAAGCATATCATAAGGGATCCCGAGTTCCAATCCAACCTTTCTTACCTCATCTTTAAACAGGGAACGCAGTGGTTCTACCAGCGATAATTTCATGGTAGCGGGCAGGCCGCCTACATTGTGGTGCGATTTGATGGTAGCGGAAGGGCCATGCACGGATGCGGATTCAATTACATCCGGATAAATAGTTCCCTGGCCTAAAAAATCTATATTTTCAATGCGGTTTGCTTCCTGGTCAAATATCTCTATAAAACCACTGCCAATAATTTTTCGTTTTTCTTCGGGATCGGTTTTACCGGCTAATTTAGTATAAAAATGTTCCTTTGCGTTGATCCCCTTTACGTTTAAACCAAGTTGGGCATACATTTCCAGCACCTGTTCAAATTCGCCCTTGCGCAACACGCCATTGTCAACAAAAATGCCAAACAAATTATCGCCGCATGCCTGGTGGATCAGGGTGGCAGCCACAGTGCTGTCAACCCCGCCACTCAATGCCATTATCACCCTTTTATCGCCGATCTTCTTTTTAAGCCCCGCCACGGTATCGCTGATAAAATGAGCGGGTGTCCAGTCTTGCGAACAGTTGCAAATATTTACCAGAAAATTTTTAATGATTGTTTTTCCTTCGGTGGAATGATATACTTCCGGATGAAACTGAAGGCCGTATAACGGAAATGTATTTTCACCGGTACGTTTAAACGCAGCCACAGGAATGCTTTCGGTGGCGCCCAATATTTCAAACCCGGCAGGCAATTCTTTGATGGTATCACTGTGGCTCATCCACACCTGTGAATGGGGCGGTACATCTTTTAATAAAACATCTTCTTTCATTATCTCCAGTTTGGCCCTTCCATATTCTCTTTTTTCACTTTTACCTACGCTGCCGCCAAATAATTTGGCTGCTAATTGTGCACCATAGCATACGCCCAGTACCGGCACTTTGCCTGCCATGTTTTTAATGTCGGCGAGGGGGGCGTTTTCTTCGTTTACTGAAAAAGGCGACCCGGAAAGGATGATACCTTTTAATCCGGGGACAAATACGATGTCCTTATGAAAAGGGGTTATTTCGCAAAATACATTGGCTTCCCTTACAGCCCTGGCAATTAATTGGGTGTATTGGGATCCAAAATCGAGGATAAGAATTTTTTCGGTCATGATGCCGCGAAGATATACAATATGCCCCCAACCCCTGAAGGGGAGTTATTCGACGGCCCTACCTGGTTTGTAATATTTAAACAACCGTTATGGAAATGGTATTTTATTAATACTGCAAAGAGGCAAAAAAGTGATTAATATTTTTATGAACCCGACTGAAGTACAAAGCGAAGCCGAAGTATCATGGCATCATCGTTGTGTCATCTTAATCCCGAACATCGGGACTCTTCTATATAACCATACTTTTTCTTTGTTGTCCGGGATGAAGTACTGAACGAAGCCGAAGTATTAATGGCATCAACCCTGTCTGCCTGCGCAGTCAGGCAGGGTTGCATCGCCCTTCTATACAACCATATTTTTTTTTGTCCGGGCTGAAGAATTTCATGGCATCATCGTTGCGTCGCACTCGTGTACTGAATACCATTGGGGAACTTTAATTGCGTTTTGTTAACCCATTCATAAATTCAGAACTCCCGGCCTGACTTCAAATCAAAATCATCGCTTTATATTATTTTCCGGAAAAACCCC
>JANOTW010000783.1:0-2108 GCA_031416575.1 Ferruginibacter sp. | reverse complement strand
CCTGGGCCGCTGGTTACCTAATGGCAATATTGAGTTTTTGGGCAGGAAAGATGAGCAGGTAAAAATAAGAGGTTACCGTATCGAGCCGGGCGAGATAGAGGCAGCGCTGCAGGATTGCGATACGGTCCGACAGGCCGTTGTGCTGGCTAAAGAAGGCCAGGATGGCAACAAAAGGCTGGTCGGTTATATCGTTGCGGAAAGCTTATTTGACAAAGATGTTTTAGTATCATATTTAAAGGATAAGCTTCCGGAGTATATGGTTCCCGCCTTATGGGTAGAGATGGAGCATTTCCCATTAACCAATAATGGAAAAATAAATAAGAAAGCCTTGCCTGATCCGGATGCAGGCAAACTGATAAATAATGAGTATGTGGCGCCACGTAATGAACTGGAAACTAATTTAGTGGAGATCTGGCAGCAACTGTTGCAGGTTCAGCGCATAGGCGTAAACGATAATTTCTTTGAGCTCGGCGGGCACTCCTTATTGGCGATGAGGTTGGTATCAGCCATCCGTAAAAAGCTGGAATTGGAGATGGCAATAAAAAGCTTATTCATTTATCCCACAATCGCCGCACTGGCTGAGCATCTTGCAACTCAAAGCGGGGGTTTGTTACTGCCTTCTATTGAAGCATTGCCAAGGCCGGAACATATTCCTTTATCATTTAGCCAGGAGCGTTTATGGTTTATAGACCAGTTAGGCGGCAGCCTGCAATACCATATACCCGCTGTGTTACGGTTAAAAGGTAATTTGGATAAAGCAGCCTTGTCAAATGCGTTGCAGCAAATAATCAACCGGCATGAAGTGCTTCGCACTGTTATCCGGGAAGAAGAAGGATCGGGCTATCAATTTATTAAAGAAAAAGATGGGTGGCAATTGCAGTTGGTTGAGGGGTCAATATATAAAGAAGATATTGAGGGTTTACAACAATATATTCAACAATGCATTGATTTTCCTTTTAATCTTACAAAAGATTATATGCTGCGTGCCGCACTGATTAGTTTGGAAGAAAATGATCATGTTTTGGTGGTTACTCTTCATCATATTGCTTCAGATGGCTGGTCAACTTCCATCATCGTAAAGGAACTGGTGGAATTATACAATGCATATATAGAAAAACGTGCGGCTTCATTAGTTTCCCTACCCATTCAATATGCTGATTACGCAATGTGGCAGCGTAAATATTTACAAGGCCAAACATTGGATAAAAAGCTTGGCTATTGGAAGGAGAAACTGGAAGGAGTATCCGCATTGCAACTTCCCACCGATTATCTCAGACCATTAGTTCAAAGCACACATGGTGCAATTACAGGATTCACAATAGATAAAGAATTATCGGATCACCTAAAATCATTAAGCCAGCAGCAGGGTTCCACATTATTTATGACCTTACTGGCCGCTTTTAATGTATTACTCTATCGCTACAGTGGCCAGCAGGATATTTGTGTAGGCACCCCGATAGCCGGACGTCAGCAACAGGAAGTGGAAGAACTGATAGGTTTTTTTGTAAATACACTTGCCTTACGTACTGTGCAGATTGACAACAGTTCGTTTAAGGATTTATTGCAACAGGTGCGGGCCACTACACTGGAAGCTTATGAGCACCAGGAAGTACCCTTCGAAAAAGTGGTGGAAGCTGTGGTGAAGGAAAGGGACATGAGCCGCAACCCATTATTCCAGGTGATGTTTTCATTGCAAAATACACCACAGGTTTCAAAGCTGCATTTGGGGAACGTTGAGTTATCTGGGAAAGGCTACGAAAATTTGACCGTTCAATTTGATTTAACCTTTAACATCACTGAAACAACCACTGGTTTGTATGGATCAGTGCAATACAGTACAGACCTCTACAGTGAGGTAACGATCAACCGGATGATAGATCATTTTAAAACCCTGCTGATTTCCATTGTAAAAACCCCGGAGCAAAAAATAACCGGGTTGGTTATGCTAACTGATGAAGAGGAGCAGCAGTTGCTTCATGAATTCAATGATACAAAAGTTGATTATCCAAAGGATAAAAGTATTGTAGATTTATTTGAAGAGCAGGCAATAAAAACACCTGATGCAATAGCAGTCGTTTTCGAAAAGGGCCAACTCAATTACCAGCAAC
>JANOTW010000782.1:0-17322 GCA_031416575.1 Ferruginibacter sp. | reverse complement strand
GACCGCTGTTGAATACCAGAACATGGCTGGTAAATCAAATGTAACCCAGTTTGCCTGGTTACGCTTAACAATATAAGCGCTGGTAAACCCTGCAAACATCATTATAATACTTGCAATACCCACCCAAAGGGTAAACTTATGTGGATGTATCCTTTTTCTTTGTTCCATCACCACTGTACTCATAATCCACGGCCCTTCATAGGGGCTTATTTTATTTGTTACTAAAAAATTTATTTGTTTTAATTGGTATAAAGTGTCAGTTTAATTCCTCTGAAGAGTGGATCGGGAAATATTCACGATTCACCATTCACGATTACCTCATACTGCACAACGGATAAAAACGTGAATAAGGTTTTTTGTCCAGGCAGAGAAGCAATGCTCATTCCCGAAAAATCGGGATTTCGAAATACAGGATTTTTTGTCCAAGCTATATTTCTTTGCTCAACATCGTTGCATCGCCCTCTTGTACTTAATACCATTAAGGATCTTTAATTGCGTTTTGAATTAAACCTTAAACTGTTTTGTTTTTTTAATGAACAAAACAAAATTTCACTGATTTACCCGTTGTGAATTCTAACATTATTGAGCAACGGGCGTATGCACTTTATCAGCCAATAAAGCGATAAACACAATTGCCAGGTAAAAATAAGAACTGAACATAACCCTTCTTGCGCTTGCAACATCCATCTTAATGAAAAGCCGAACGCTTAAAACAATCATCGCTATATTACAAGCCATCAATATCCACAAACTAATGATCCCGCTTATGTTATAATAATAAGGAAGTACACCAATAGGCAACATCAAAGTACTGTACATAATGGTTTGAACAGCGGTAAATTTAGTGGGGCCTTTATCGCTTGGCAATAATTTAAAACCTGCCTTGCTATAATCCTGGTGGGCCACCCATGCAATGGCCCAAAAATGAGGGAACTGCCATATAAACTGGATAGCAAAAAGCACCCAGCCACCAGTCCATTCTATCGGGCTGTCGTAATAAGCTGCAACCCAACCAATCAAACAGGGTAATGCCCCTGGCAAGCCCCCTACCAATACCGCAACTGAATTTACTTTTTTTAATGGGGTATAAATAAAACCATAAATAAATAAACTCACCAAACCAATCAAAGAACTTTGCCAGTTAAATTTCAACAACATGATCAGCAAACCGGCAATACCGGTAATGATCGCAAATGTAGTGGCATGCTTTACGGTCATTCTACCACTCGCCACAGGGCGGCCGGCAGTCCGTTTCATCAGGGCATCCGTATCTTTTTCCGCAACCTGGTTAATTGTATTCGCAGAACCCGTGATCAGCATTCCAGCCAAAAACAGCAACAACACATCCAATGGTTCACGATAGTCAGTGGCTATCAGGTAGCTGGTTACCGTGCTGAATACCACCAAAAAGCTAAGCGTGAATTTGATCAGTTGAAAATAATCCTTCACTTTTGAGGCCAATGCCAGCGATGCCGAATTGGTTATGGTAGTTTTTTCATGCGACATCCTTATCAAAAATCTTTATTTTATTATCTCTTCAAAACCAAGCTCAATAAACAATTGGCAATCGGCCATTAACACATTAGCACATTAGCTAACTAATTAATGATGGCTTTCATTTTCCCCTACGGGTTCTGTTTGTGGAATAAATTCCCTCCCATCTTTACCATAATCATAAGCGCCGCGATGAACTTCAGGAATCTCTCCAACCCAGTTACCATGTCCTGGACGTAAAGGGGTAGTCCACTCCAATGTGTTTGCCCCCCAGGGATTTGTGCTGGTAACTTTTCTGCCTTTAAAAATGCTGTAGAAAAAATTAATTACAAATAACAGTTGAGCTGCAAAAACGATCATTGCTACTAAACTGATAAACTCATTTAACCCTCCGAACATTTTAAATGATTCCCACATGGAATAATCATAATAACGACGCGGCATCCCCGCCAGGCCTTCGTAGTGCATTGGCCAGAAAATCAAATAGGCGCCAACAATGGTAATCCAAAAATGAATATAGGCCATTGTGTTATTTAAAAAACGCCCGTACATTTTAGGGAACCAATGGTAAACCCCGGCAAACATACCAAAGAATGAAGCTACCCCCATAACAATATGAAAGTGGGCAACTACAAACATAGTATCATGTAAATGAATATCCAAGGCTGAATTACCCAGAAAAATACCCGTTAAACCACCACTGATAAATAAACTCACAAAGCCGATGGCAAACAACATTCCAGGTGTAAACCTGATATTGGCACGCCATAAAGTAGTAAGCCAGTTAAATACTTTAATAGCGGAAGGGACCGCTATTAGCAAAGTAAGTAGCACAAAGAATGCGCCGAGGAATGGGTTGAGGCCGGTAACAAACATGTGATGCGCCCAAACAAGGAAGGCAAGTATGGCGATGGCAAATAAAGAACCCACCATTGCCATATAACCAAATATAGGCTTCCGGCTGTTTACTGAAAGAATTTCAGATGACATGCCCATTGCAGGCAATAATATGATATATACTTCGGGGTGGCCCAGGAACCAGAATAAATGCTGGAACAGGATAGCGCTTCCACCTTCATTCGGTAAAATCTTCCCATTCACGACGATATCGCTCAGGAAGAAACTTGTTCCCAGGTTTCTGTCGAATAATAATAAGATAGCGCCTGATAATAACACGGGGAAAGATAATACCCCCAATACCGCTGTAAAAAATAAAGCCCAGATAGTTAAAGGCAACCTCGTCATACTCATGCCTTTTGTACGCATATTGAGAATGGTGGAAATATAATTTAACCCGCCTAATAATGAACTTACAATAAACATAGCCATACTGACTAGCCACAAATCCATACCAATTTTAGAACCACTTGAAGCATCTCCCAAAGCGCTCAATGGAGGGTAGATCGTCCAGCCGCCACTTGCGGGCCCCGTTTGTACAAACAAGGAAGAAAACATAATAATAGAGGCGAGGAAGAAAAACCAATAGCTCAACATATTCAGCATAGGCGATGCCATATCCCTTGCACCAATTTGTAAAGGGATCAGGAAATTGGCGAAGGTTCCGCTGAGCCCTGCCGTTAATACAAAAAACACGAGTATGGTACCATGCATGGTAACAAGGGCGTAGTAAAATTCAGGTTGTATCTTTCCACCTTTAGCCCAATGGCCCAATAGGTCTTCCAGCCATGGAAAAGTAGAATTGGGATATCCTAATTGCAAACGGAACAAAACAGAAAATAGCCCTCCTATTATGGCCCAAATCATCCCTGTTATTAAAAATTGCCTGGCAATCATTTTATGGTCCTGGCTGAAAACGTATTTGCTGATGAAGGTCTCATGATGGTGATGTTCATGATGCGCTTCATGTACTTCATGAACCCCGGCTTCGTGTATAGTGGCTGTGTTACTCATTTTACTAAACTGTTTTTCAATAATTATTTTATTTACCTGTGGCCATTACTGCCGCAAGTGGAGCTGTATTTTTTGTTGTATCCGCTGCTGGTACCGCATTTGCAGGCTTTGGTTTTTTATCCGGAAATACGGTCCAATATTCTGGTTCAAGTGTTGCCAGGTACATCCTGTACGCTTCTTCAGTTTCAACGATAATTACACCTCTCATGGTGAAGTGGCCCTTACCGCACATCTGGTCGCAACTGATCTCATACACGAAATTCGGGTTACCTGATCTTACCTTCATTTCTTCGGTAGTGTATAGCGGTGTAAACCATAAAGTAGTAGGTATGCCTGGTACTGCATCCATTTTCATTCTAAAATGAGATAACCCTACATCGTGAATTACATCCTGGGCATTGATAACAAATTTAACCGGCCTTCCTACTGGAATATGCAATGTTGCGGGTACATGCATATCATCCAGGCTTGCGGGATCATTAAAATCCACTCCAAGGGAATTAGCCCCTTTGGTTAACTTGTAATTCTTTTTTCCCAATATTTTATCAGGCCCCGGGTAGCGGAATTCCCAACCAAACTGGTGGCCGGTTACTTCAATGACTACTGAATTTTTTGGGGCTTCGCCAGTCATCTTAAACCAGTATTTTAAACCAAATACAACCAATACGGTAAGGAAAATCGCCGGAACTGTTGTCCATAGTAATTCCAGTTTGGTGTTGTGTGGGAAATAATAAGCTTTCCGGTCATCTCTTTCCTGATATTTGAATGAAAACCAGAATAACAGGATTTGGGTAATAAAGAAAACCACCCCGGTTACAGCAATGGTAATGTAAAGCATTAAATCAATTTTTTCCCCCATTTCAGACGCTGCACCCTGTGGAAATAAAGTTTTGCCGTAGTATAGATCATTACACCACCAGCAACCTATTATGCCCAGGATCAAAAAGGCAATCAATAAAAAAGCATTGATCCTGTTATTTTGTTTGCGTGCCTTTTCTTCCCCTTTTAAAACGCTTACATACTCACTTGCTTTCGAAATTTGAAAGATGACTATGAAAATCATTATTACTATCGCTACCAACAAAATCTGTGTCATGTTGCAAAATTATTTTCAGTAATTGTTAATCTGTTATTTTGTATAAGGCCCAGGCTATTCATCTTTACCAGTGAAGCTGATCTTTCCTTGCCCGCACCCTTATATTTAAATTGGTATTTCAAAAATAAAAGGCTGCTTAATTATCATGTATGATGTATAATACTTTCTTTTAAGAAGGGATGATTCTTTGCCGTTAATGGATAACTGTTAAAGTAAACACCCACCCTCCACATGATGATGCCCACAAATAATGCGGCGATGCCAAATTCAAAAGGCATTAATTCCGCATGTTCCCCTAAAGTGCCTGGCATTACCATTTGCCAGAAATCGATCCAATGGCCAAATATGATCAGCACTGCCATAAAGGTTACCAGCGTCCAGTTACGTTTAGGGCTTTTCTTCATTAAAATCAGAAATGGGCAAACAAAATTCAAGATCAGGTTCAAAAAGAATATACCTCGGAAAGGGCCTTGTACACGTATTTTAAAATACCCGGTTTCCTCAGGAATATTTGCATACCAGATCAGCATGTATTGTGAAAACCAAAGGTAAGTCCAGAACACGGAAAAGGCGAACATGAATTTACCAACGTCATGCAGGTGTTCATCGGTAACATACTCCAATTGTCCCCTGTTTTTCAGGTAAACAACAAATAATGCTATCAGCGACATACCCGCTACAAAGGAACTGGCAAAAGTGTACCAGCTAAACATGGTACTGTACCAATGCGCATCAATGCTCATGATCCAAAGCCACGGAATGGTAGATCCTACTGATAACCCAAAGAATACTATAAAGAGAGAAGCCCATAAAATATTCTTATTCACCCATTTTTTACCAGTTTCATAATCCATCGGGCCTGCCTGATCGCTTTCAATACTAAATGAGCGCATTTTCCTTCCTATATACCACCACAGAAAAATAGTGATCGTACTCCACACAGTAAAGAAAACCGGGTTTAAAAACCCCTTTTTACCATTTAAAATTTTATCAAACCGCGGAGAGTTTACATCGTACAATTCAGGATCAATCCAATGAAAAATATCAGTTCTGCCACCCCAAACGATTGACATTAAAATAACAAAAGTGATGATACCTAAAACCGGTACCACACTTGATATCGCCTCAGGTACCCTTTTTAAGGCAACCTGCCATCCACCCATCGCCAAAGTGGTAACGCCGATAAAGAACATACTGGCATTCGTTATCAATAAAAAAAATACACTGTTTTGTAACAGTACAGCCCAAAAGCGGGTGCTGTTTACATTTTCTCCATGCGCTGCGTGTTCAAAAGGATGGAATGCTATAAACCCATACAGCAATGCTATTAAACCGGCACCAATCAGGCCCATTGTCCATTTCTTATAACTTCCCGGTAATTCGAATGATTTAGACATCTAAACTTTTATTTATAGTGAATGCTTTTGTTTTTATTTTTTTGCGGCCACGCTGTCTGTCTTTGCGGCCACAATTGCTGTTGTTGTTCCTGCAACTGCTGCCTCTTTTGGCTGTAACGCCCGGATATATTGAACCATCTGCCAGCGTTGTTTCCTGCTCAACTGGGGAGCATAGCTTCCCATCAAGTTTTTTCCGTAATTAATCGAATGGAACATCGTTCCATCGGCCATTGCCACATAATTGGGAAGGGTAAGATTAGCGATTCCCCCAATTTTTCCAGAAGTACTGATGGGCCCATTACCCTGGGCACCTGCGCCATGACATATGCCACAGTTAATATTAAATAACCTGGCGGCTTCAAGGCTATCCTTACCAACCAATGGTGGCAAAGGGTTTTTAACCTGGGCGCTCATTGCATAACCTGCAGAATCGTTCGGCAATGTATAGGGAAACAATTCTCCTCTTCCAATAGTACCGTCAACAGGCTTGCTGTTATAATAAATTTCATCACCGGGATTTTTCTTATCAGTCGTAAAAAACATTGAGTCTAATGGTGCATAGGTTTCCAATGCACGGCTGTAGGCCATATCGGGCATATATATCTTACCCGGTTTGCGCTTGTTGTCACAGCCTGTCATTACAGCTAAACCTGCAATTGAAAGTAATAAAACGGTAATAATGGTATTTTTTTTCATTCTGTATATTTTTCCCTAAAAACATTTGCTTTAAATTTCACCAGGGACGACTTTAAGAACTTTGATTTTCAAAATAGACTGGTTAATGACTGAAACGAAACTCAAATAAAATAAGGTTCCTGCTTTCGTGTTAACGGTTTCCGGGAGATTGAAATTGCTAATATCCTTTCTCAGTATCTCCGTATAATTTTTGTTCCTTGTCATATCTGCCAATCCACCAACCAGTTTCAGCGTTTTGAACATTTACTTCTATTGCACCTGCTTTTTGTAAAAATGCTTCCACTTCGGCATCATTGGTTTTATCTGTACACTCAATAGCCATTACAAACAGGTCATCTGTAGCCCTTGGATGAAAATGATGCTTTTTTATAAATGGTGATAACTGGCATAAATAACAAAAAGTAATTACCATACCAACTGCCGCGAATAAAACCGTTAATTCAAATGTGATCGGTATCCATGCAGGCAAAGCGAAATGGGGCTTTCCCCCAATATTCAGCGGCCAGTCTTTTGTAAATATCCAGGTCATTGCGGTGAGTGCGGTTGTTGTTCCAATAACGCCGTATATAAAACCCGCAGTGTGAATACTCGTTTCTCTTAATCCCATCGCATGATCCAGGCCATGAATAGGAAACGGCGTATAAACATCATGAATTTTGTACCCGGCACGACGAACATTCTTCACCGCAGGAAACAATACTGCTTCATCATCGAAACAACCTACTACAAATTTTTTAATTCCTCCAGCCATAAAATTTAGCTTTTGCCCCAAACCCCTAAAGGGGCTTTTGACGTATTAAAATTTAAATACTATTAAATATTTTGAACTCATGTTTTCATTCCCCGCTTATTAGTGGGTTAGGGGTGTGCGTGCTCCACTTCATCCAGATAAAATTTTTCCGCATCCGCCTTCTCTATATCCGTCATTTTATGTTTGTAATTTTCACCGCTGGTTTTTAATACCGCCTTAATTTCCGCTACCGCTATCACAGGGAAGTATTTTGCAAATAAGAAGAAACAGGTGAAGAATAAACCAAAGGTTCCCAAGTAAAATCCAATCTCCCAAATGGAAGGACTGTAGTAAGTACTCCAGGAGGATGGCAAATAATCCCTGTAGGTAGAGGTAACGATAATTACAAAACGCTCGTACCACATACCAATATTTACAATAATGCTCATGAAGAAAGTGAAGGCGATATTCCTTCTTAGTTTTTTAAACCAAAACATTTGAGGAGATGCGACATTACAAAACATCATTAACCAGTAACTCCAGCCATAAGGGCTGAACAGGTTCGCCCTGTTTTCTTTAAACGCATACCACTCATAAGGGTTTTGGCCATACCATGCAATAAACAACTCGGTGATGTAAGCAATACCTACAATAGAACCTGTCAATACAATTACTTTATTCATCGCTTCTATATGGCCCAGGGTAATATAATCCTGTAAAGCGAATACTTTTCTTAAAACGATCATCAACGTTTGCACCATCGCAAATCCACTAAAGATGGCGCCGGCCACAAAGTATGGAGGAAAAATGGTTGTATGCCAACCAGGAACAATTGATGTCGCGAAGTCAAAAGATACGATAGTGTGTACCGATAATACCAGGGGGGTAGCCAGCCCTGCTAATACCAGCGACAATGATTCGTGCCGTTGCCAGTGCTTGGTACTACCCGTCCATCCAAAAGAAGCGACACCATAAAACATTTTTCGGAATTTTGTTTTAGCCCTATCCCTTACCGTAGCCAAATCGGGTAATAAACCGGAATACCAGAATAACAACGATACCGTAAAATAAGTAGATATCGCAAACACATCCCACAAGAGGGGTGAGTTAAAGTTAACCCATACCGGGCCTCTTGAATTTGGATAAGGCATGATAAAGAAAGCCAGCCAAACCCTGCCCATGTGCCAGATGGGAAACTGGCCCGCACACATAACGGCGAAAATCGTCATTGCCTCCGCGGCACGGTTTACACCGGTTCTCCAACCCTGGCGGAATAGCAGTAAGATCGCAGAGATCAATGTTCCCGCATGGCCAATTCCTACCCACCATACGAAGTTGGTAATGTCCCAACCCCATCCGATGGTTTTATTCAGGTTCCATTGCCCAACACCATAAGTAACTTCCCTGTAAACACTATACACACCAAATAACAATAATGCCACACTGATATAGAAACCAAAATACCACAGTCGGCTCGGCTTCATTTCGATGGGGCGTATAATGTCTTCCGTTACCTGGTGGTAATCTTTGTTACCATCTACCAACGGCTCTCTGATCTGTGATTCGTACTTTAATAATGACATATTTCGTTAGCTGTTTTGTAGCTGTTAGCCTTAGCTGTTAGCAATTAGCTTTTTTATTTTCATGTTACCGGCGACACATCTTTGTTCAACATCGTTGTGTTATCAAAATTCCGATCCATCGGAACTCCCTTGTACTGCATACCTATGTGGAACCCCTTAAAAACGAACACGCTGTGTTTCAGTTTGCCATCTTTAAATTCCTGCTTCCTCACCTTATAATATTTCCATAACCTTTTAATCGCCGCCGATAAAAGCTCCTATATGCACTATCGTACAAGAGTGCGATCCCGATAAAAGATCGGGAGAGCCTGCCAATGAAGCTTAATCAGGGTTCAACTGTCTGGCCAAAAAAAATTTAAAATAACCTTCACTTAAAATCTGCAACAGGTAAGAAATCCTGCAACCAGCAAACTCATTCAAAGTTCTCATTAAACCAAATCATCATCTTTGTTTCTCAGGATATTCTTCAAATTGGCAAGCTCTTTCAAAGTCCCCCATTGGGGTAATTAGCGGGGCTTTGCCATTCAGGATATTTAATGAGCAACCTTTTCTTCTGTCTTTGCTTCGGTCTTACGCTCACCATGCCCTGCTTCCTCTTTAATATTTGTAACATTCCTCTCAGTATTCTTGATCTTCGCCAAATAACTAACATTCGGTAACACGTGCAATTGTTCCAGCACATAAAAGTTCCGGTGCTTTTGCTCTACATGCCTGATCTTATAAACATCACTTTCCTTATCATTCACATTACCAAAACTGATCGCATGTGTAGGACAGGCCTGCATACAGGCAGTCTTCACATTTCTTACCAACGACGGGTCCCCGGCTTTCTTTGCCTCCAGTTTGCTATCCTGCAACCTTTGTACGCAGAAAGAACATTTTTCAATCACCCCTCTTGAACGAACCGTTACATCCGGGTTCAACACCATCCTGGTTAAAGTATCGTTCATCTGCAATACCGACTCATTCATATACCCTTGTTCCACCATTGGAATTTGGTTATCAGGAAAACTATCCGACCCGTTATAATCCAACCAGTTAAAACGACGTACTTTAAAAGGACAGTTATTACCGCAATACCTCGTTCCGATACAACGGTTATAGATCATTTGATTTAATCCTTCCGTGCTATGGTTGGTAGCGGCAACCGGGCAAACGTTCTCACATGGCGCATTATCACAATGCTGGCACAACATTGGCTGAAACACCACATCCGGGTTGTTCATATCGCCGGTAAAATACCGGTCAATACGAAGCCAGTGCATTTCATGAGCCGCGGCTACCTGTATTTTACCCACTACACTAACATTATTTTCAGCGGTACAGGCTACCACGCAGGCGCTGCAACCGGTACAGGTATTCAAATCAATACTCATCCCCCATTTGATCCCCGGCTTTACATAGTCAGGATAAATGGTTGCATCTTTTACATAGTCTTTACCGCCGGAGGCAGCGGTTAACATTGCTCTTTCCTTATTAGCTTCCTCCAAAACATGTTCGGGATCTTCAATAAATTTATTTAAAGACCCTTCATAAATAACAGGCCGGCTTTCCGAGGAACCATGCACCTGTGTTTGTGCTAAAACGTACGTGTTACCACCTTTCTTTATATCCGCTACAGTAGAGTATCTAAATCCTGTTCCATCAAAACCAACCAAAGGGTAAGCATTTTTACCAGCTCCGTTGGCTGATCTGCCAATATGTTCAGCGGTTTTATTTATATCACCGCTTTGTCTTCCATAACCCAGGGCCACAGCCACCACATTTGGATGAATGCCCGGGATAATTAATATGGGCAATTCAATCGTTTTGCCATTGGCGGTAATTGTAATGGTCGGCTTTTCCGGATGTACTTCGTAACCATCCCCGTCACGTTGGTTACTTACCACATCAATACCAATGATTGCTTTTGCCAAAGCAGGGCTCACCAAAGCATAGTTGTCCCAGGTTACTTTTGATACAGGATCGGGTAATTCCTGCAACCATGGGTTGTTGGCCTGGCTACCACTACCCATTGAAACTTTTTGATAAATTACCAATTCATAATTACCTGCTTTAACACCCGTGACCTTTGCAGCCGCTGCGGCAACGCCTGCATTATTGAATGTGCCGCCACCAACCGGCATATCCGCTGGTTCAACAACTCCATTCTGCAAAGCGGTATTGTACGCATCTTCGGTACCTAATTTGGCTATCCAATAAGTTTTATAATAAGTTTCATAATCCAGTGCATTACCTGTAAGTTTTAATAAAGAGGTTTCAAAAGCCCTTGTTTTAAACAAAGGGTTAATGGTAGGTTGCAGCAGAGTAATATAACCTGTTTTTGGTTCAGCATCACCCCAGCTTTCTAACCAGTGGTGGGCAGGAAGGCTGTATTTACAACGTTCCGTAGTTTCATTCATGGTAACATTAAAAGAAATAGTAACGGGAACCTTTGCAAGGCCATCAATAAATCTTTTGCTGTCAAAATAAGTGTAGGCAGGATTAGTGGCATGTATTAACAAGGCCCCTACGGCGCCGGTATTCATATCTTCCACCAGCTTCACCATATCAGCATCTATACCTGCACGATAGTTGGAGCTAACGGCCCAATTGATTGTTTTGCCATTTGCACCTATCGCTTCATTGATAGCGTTTACTATTATTTGCAGGTTAACATCGTTGCTTCCGCAAACCACCAGGGCTGCACCCTTGTTTGCATTTAATGCGGCAGCCGCTGCTTCGATCCCTTTATTTAATGCCGCATCAGGGAGAGCAGGCGCTGTAACAGCGCCCCCTAATTTCGCCAATAAAGCCAGTGCGACAGCGCTTTTTTCAGAAGGCTTATGAACAAACCTGTCATCCGCATTACTTCCTGTAAGGCTCAATGAGCTTTCAAAATGAATATGCCGGCTCATGGTTGGTTTTTCGCCTGTTATTCTCCGGTTTACTGCATATTGGCCTGCAAATTCAACCGGGCTTAACCAGGTGCCTAAAAAATCGGCGCCGATACTGACGATCACTTTTGCATTATCAAAATGATAGGAAGGAATTACTTTTTTGCCATAACAGGCTTCATTTGCCAAAAGCATACCACTATAGCTGACTGCATCGTATTGAACGTGGCGGCCACCGGCGTTTTTGGCCAGAAATTCAGCAATGATCTGTAATGTTGTTGGGGAGTTGATAGTGGAGGTAAGTAATACAACTGGTTTCCCACCCAGTCCATTCATAGCATCACCCGCTATTTTATCAAATGCTTCAAATGTTGTTACTTCTTTAAAATCCGCACCCACTTTCTGCATCGGGTAACGCAAACGGGTAATGTCATACAGATCCAATACAGATGCCTGCACTAATGCGCTGGTTCCTCCTTTAGTAATAGAAGACATTTCATTTCCTTCTATTTTAATGGGGCGTCCGTCTCTTTGCTTTACAATTACAGCAGTAACATCACCTTCATTGATACAGGTAGAAGCGTAATAATTTGAAACACCCGGAATCAGGTCATCTGGCTTTTGTAAATAAGGTACTACATTATGCACCGGCATTTCGCAACTTGCAGCCAGGGTAGCCGCCGCAGTACTAAACCCTAAATATTTAAGAAAATCCCTGCGGGGGGTTTTGGCATCTAAAAGCCCTTTATCATCCAAGTCTTCCAACGGCAATAACTCTTCTTTAAATTCTTTTTCCGCCGTTTGCTGAAAAGCCCCCGAATGATTTAATTCTCCAAAATTTTGCCAGTATTTTTTGTTAGCCATAGTATTTTATGATAACCCGCGAAGGGGATTTTTTTGAATAACAGGTTGATATAATTAAAGTGGCTCCTATTCCCCGCTAACCAGCGGGGTTAAGGGGCTTAGTAGTGGCATTTTTGACATTCCGTTCCTCCAATCTTTTCCACCGTTACACTATCCATTTTACCGGCTTTGATATCGTTGTGAAACTTTTCGTAAATGCTGTAAAATTTGTTGCCTTCACCGGTAGCCTTATCGTAGAAATCAACTTTACTTTCCCGGTGACAGTTTATGCACCAACCCATACTAAGCTCCGTGAACTGGTAAACTTCAGGCATTTCCTGGATATTTCCGTGGCAGGTTTGGCAGTTTTGTTTACCCACTTTTACGTGCTGGCTATGGTTAAAATAAACATGATCCGGGAGATTATGAATTTTTATCCATTCAATTGGTTTGCCAGGTTTATCGTATTTTTTCAAATCGGGGTTCCAGCCTGCATAAGCATATAATTTTTGTATTTCCGCGGTACCGTTTACCTGCATCCCGTTTTCTCTGAAAATAGGATCACCCTTATATTCCTTTATCGCCATGTGGCAATTCATACAGGTATTTACGGATGGTACATTTGCATGTTTGCTATCCTGCGCACCGCCATGACAATATAAACAACTGATCTGGTTGGTTCCGGCGTGTATTTTATGGGAGTAATAAATAGGTTGTTCGGGCTGGTATCCTTTCATACGTCCCAAACCCATTGCGGCATTGATGGTCATATAGCCGCCAAAGCAAAACAAAACCAATATGCCGATCATTAAATAACTCTTATTACGGTAAAATGGTACCGGTTCAGAGCGGAGGATGCCTTCCTTTTCGTCAGATAATTTGCGAAGGCTGCTATTAACCTGTAATAATATTAAGGCGATGATTGCCAGAATAAGTGTTAGGATCCCAAATAATAAAG
Source organism: Ferruginibacter sp. (assembly GCA_031416575.1). Lineage (GTDB taxonomy): Bacteria > Bacteroidota > Bacteroidia > Chitinophagales > Chitinophagaceae > Ferruginibacter. Next base: position 3,738 of record JANOTW010000782.1, on the reverse strand, counting down.
AGTTGTCATCCGCTGGAACAGTGGCGCCACCGCCAGTGGGTTCTACAGGGGCCGGGGCTTTGTAGGCATCCGCATAATCTAAAATAGCGGTTATTTCTTCAGTCTTCAGGTTAAACTGGGTCATTCTGGAACCATATTTCGCCAATAATGCTTTTGCGTAAGCATCTGTTTCCAACATTGAATTCACATTATTCACCCATTTGACAGACCATTCTGGATTTGGCGCTCTTTTCCTTGCACCCTGCAACATCGGGCCGGTAAAATCTTCCAATTGTTTATGGCAGTTGGCACAGTTTGCTTTAAATAATGCTTCGCCGTCGGCGGCAAAACTTATATTAGTAAAAGAAACCAATGCTATAAACAGAAAGTTAGCTAAGATGATTTTAAAGATTTTTCTTTTGGGACTCATACAGTTGAAAACGGGGTCTGGTGTGGAAAAATATCCTTTTATGGCTGCAAAAGTAAGGCAGGATATTGACATAATACTAACATTTGAAAAAAAAATTTTTCCATGCCAGGCCTGATTTTCAGCGAATTGTTGTATTTCTGCTATAACGATTGTCATGTATTTGTAAACAGATTATCGCTGCGCACTTTTTTGATTTCGCTTTATTGTTTCACGAATTTTTAGCACACTTTTGCTGAATGTTTGAAAAATTGAAACAACGCTGGCAGGTAAATGGCATCAACCTGGCGCTGATCATATGTACCTTCGCATTGGGTGGAAGCCTCTGTGGATTTGCAGGCAGAAAGTTACTGGGCCTTACAGGAATGGATAAAGGATTTTCATGGATACCGCTTTATATCATGCTGGTAACCCTTCTATGGCCCTTTTGTGTTTTGCTGATCAGTATCCCCTTCGGGCAATTTTCATTTTTCATAAAATACCTGAAAAAAATCTGGAAACGAATGAGTGGTAATAACAAAACAACCGTGTCGGTAGCTATTTTTGCCAGTGGGGCGGGCAGTAATGCGGAAAAGATTATAGAGCAAATGTTCGGGTTCCGTAAAGCGGGTACCGGCTGTTTTATGGTTGATTTAATTGTATGTAATAAGCCAGGAGCGGGAGTGCTGAAAATTGCCGGGAAATATAATATTGAAACGCTTCTAATTGATAAAGAAAGATTCTCTAAAGGTGATGGCTATGTTACGGAATTAAAAGCCAGGGGAATTGAATTTATAGTGCTGGCAGGCTTTTTATGGAAACTGCCCGTTTCATTGATAAAAGCCTACCCTAATAAGATCATCAATATTCATCCCGCACTTTTACCGAAATATGGCGGTAAAGGTATGTATGGAGATAAGGTACATGAAGCCATTATCGCAGCCGGTGAAAAAGAAAGCGGTATCACCATTCACTATGTGGATGAGTTGTACGATCATGGGAATATCATCTTCCAGGCAACCTGTGCGATAGACGAAAATGAAACCGCGGAAACGCTGGCGCGAAAAATTCATTTACTGGAGCACAGGCATTACCCGGAAGTGATTGAAGGCTTGCTGCAAATGCAAAATAGCCGTTAAAAGGAATGCGCCTTTCCAGAAACAAGATTTGTTAGCTTAATATTGTGACCCATAAACCCATACTGCCTGTATCAGCAAATAAAAACATATTGTATCGTCTTCTTCCTGTTTTTTGCAGGTGGTCCGGTAATGGCGCAACTTACTATCAGCGGTACCGTATATGATTCTTCCAAAACTATTCCCGTAATGGATGTATTGGTAAAAAGCAGCAGCGGAATGCAGGCGATTACGGATTCTGCCGGTCATTACGAAATAGTGACAACAGACAGGGACTCATTAACTTTCATTTATCTTAATAAACCCACCGCGAAATTTGCCGTAAAGCAGATAAAAAATATTGGCAACTTCGATATCGCCTTACACGTACGGGTAGTTGAAAAATTTAAAACCATGAAGGAGGTAAAAGTATATACCAAAAATTTCAGGCAGGATTCTATGGAGAACAGGCTATATTATAAAAAATATTTCAACTACGAAAAGCCGGGGGTAGCTACCTCCATCAACCCTGGTTCAGGTTCCGTAGGAATGGATTTGGATGAATTCATCAACATTTTCCGGTTTAAGCGTAACAGGCAATTAAGAAAAATGCAGGACCGCTTACTGGAGCAGGAGCAGGAGAACTACATTAAATACCGCTTTAATAAAACCGCTGTTAAAAGGATCACCCGGCTGGAAGGAGTTAACCTGGCTAATTTTATGGCGCTATACCAGCCTGGCTTTGAGTTTACACAAATGGCCACCACGGCGGAGTTTTATCAATATATCTTAAACGCATCCTACCAGTTTAAAAAGGAATTATTGATAAAGGAAAAAAGGTTGTAGGTTGGTGGTTGGTGGTTGATGGTTTGATGGTTGATCGTTTGATGGTTGGTTGGAAGGCAGGTGTGGTGTAATTTCCAGAAGGCGCTGATAAAGAAAAATAAAACCAACCTATCCTTAAAAAAATTTAAACTATTACTTATGACCCATCGTAAAATTCGCCTTGTCTTTTTTAGTGTTGCATATTTTTTTGTACTCATATTCCTATTCACTATATACGGCTGCCTCAATAATAAAAAGCCTGTTGTGCATGGCGAAAACACGGAGGCTGGCAATTACGCTGAAGTAAACGGTATCAAAATGTATTATGAAATATATGGGCAGGGCGAACCATTGGTACTGATTCATGGCAATGGTGGTTCTATTTTCGAAGTTCGTGAACAGATCGCTTTTTTTTCGAAACATTTTAAAGTAATTGCTGCCGACAGCCGCGGACATGGAAAATCAACCGATAACAGTGGCCCTCTTACTTATGATTCGATAGCAGCGGATTTGAATGGCTTACTGGATCATCTGCACCTGGATTCAGCCTATATCATCGGGCAGAGCGATGGCGCCATTATTGGATTGATCACCGCTTACCGCTATCCCGGCAAAGTAAAGATGCTTGCCGCCATGGCGCCCAATATCCGCCCGGACAGTGCAGTGTTGTATCCAAAAGTAGAAGAGCAGGGTGCAAAAAAACTTGCCAGATATGAAGACTCATTAAAAGCGGGGTTTAAAGAAGTAATCCCCCAATTGAAAATGCTGCGGATGATGCAATACCATCCGCATATTTCAACCGCTGACCTTGCAGCAATCAAAGCGCCGGTGATGGTAATGTGTGGCGACCGTGATGTGATACGGTTATCACATATCATTGAAATTTTCAGGGCCATTCCTAAATCCAATTTATGCGTGCTGCCCGGCTCTACCCATTTTGCATTACAAAAAAATCCGGAAATATTTAATGAATCCATTTACAGGTTTTTTTCCAGGCCATTTATGATGCCGGATTCGTACTGATAAAGTGATGATAGAGATGATACTTTTTAGAAAGATGCCATCTCGAGGAAGCTGGTGTTAAACCTAGAACCTATAAAATAAACGAATGAAAAAAATACTCATAATCCTTTTTTTACCTGTCCAGTTAATTGCGCAATCATTTACGAAAAATGAAATAAGCCGCTGGCAACAACAGGCGAAGCAGGTAACTATTATCCGCGACAACTGGGGCATTCCGCACATTTATGGAAAGACGGATGCCGATGCCGTGTTTGGTTTACTCTACGCCCAGTGCGAAGATGATTTTAACAGGGTGGAGATGAACTACATTGAAAAGCTGGGCCGGCTTGCGGAAATAAAAGGAGAACCGGAACTATACAATGATCTTTACCTCAAGCTCATCATTGACTC
>JANOTW010000781.1:0-23890 GCA_031416575.1 Ferruginibacter sp. | reverse complement strand
CCAATGGTATTAAGTACAAGAGGGCGATGCAACGATGTTGAGCATGGAAATATAGTTTGGACAAAAAACTGTATTTCGAAATCCCGACCTGTGCCGACCTTTCGGCATTTTTTCGGGAATGACCATTGCATCTCTGTCTGGACAAAAAAGCTTATTCATGTTTTTATCCGTTGTGCAGTATAGCGAAAAATCAGCCGCAGCTTATTTGGGTACTCTTGTACCGCATACCATTGTGGCCCTTTACCCATGTTGTAGCCGATAGTCATTTCAGAAGCCCACCAACGGGCCTTTGTTCCCCTTTTGGCGACAGGGGTTCAATTGAACGTAACGATCAGTTCGCACCCGTTACCTGGTGAAGAAATTACGTTCATTTCGCCATTAAATAAGGATGCCCTTGCTTTTATATTGAGCAAGCCAACACCTGTTGTTTTTTTCAATTTGTCGAAGCCAATACCATTGTCTTTTATATTCAATAAAATTTTTCCGTCTTCATGGGCAATCGAAAGATATACGGTAGTAGCTTTTGAATATTTAAGGATATTATTAAATTGTTCCTGCACGATCCTGTAAATACCCAGCTTTAATTTATCGGATGTGTAATTTTCATTAAACCTTTTCAAATCAGCAATAATTTTTATTGAACCCGCTTTAGAAACATTACTAATAATATTATCCAAAGCTTCCGACAGTTCAGAATCATCCAGTGAAGGAGGGATCAATGAATGAGATAAGGACCTTATTTCCGCTATCGCCGAGCTTATGAGAATTTCCGTTTCATCCAAAAACTGGTTAGATTGCTTGATATCTTTTTTAGCGAGGCCTAAATATAGCCTGGAGCTTGCAAGTATCTGGGTAACATTATCGTGCAGCTCGCCGCCTATTTCCTGCCGTTCTTTTTCCTGGGCCGTAATGACCGCCTCGGTAATTTCCTGTTGTTTTTTTAACTGCTCTTCTACTAATTTTTCTTCCAGTAATATTTTTTCGGTAACATTACTGCCCAGTGCAAGTATCACCGCTTTACCCTTATATTCAATTCTATGCGAAGTGATATCCATAAACATGTACTCCCCGGTCTTATTAATGTGCTCCCATGTGTCGGTAACTTTAAAAAAAACGTCCGCCCTGGCTTTTTGCGCAAGTTCTTTTATTTTGTGGAAATCTTCTGGCAGCCGTAGGTCCAGTACCGTCATCTTTAAAAACTCTTCTTTTGTGTAATTATATTGTTCAATAGCAGAATCATTTACTTCCAGGATACTAAAATCATCCAAATCCCAAATTAAAATACAGGCCGGATTATTATTAAATAAATACCGGTAACGCTCTTCAGATGATTTTAGAATAGCTTCCGCTTCCTTTCGTTCCGTGATATTTTGTGTGGCGCCAATTACCCTGATGGCCTTGCCGGACCCATCGCGGATGATATAACCCAGGTCGGATATATATGCGTAAGCGCCATTTTCTTTTTTTATCCTGCATTCAACATCAAAAATAAACTGGCTGGGGTTTTCTAAAATATCATCTACTTTTTTTTTGGTTCGCACTATATCATCCGGATGGATCCGGTTAATAAAAAATTCCTTTGTAGGCTCTAATTCTTTTATTGAACTTTCAAAAATTTTATTCCAACTTTCAACGTTTCTGTAAACCTCACCGGTTATTACATTCCAGTCCCATACCATATCATTGGTGGCCTTGCTTACCAGGTTGAAGCGTTCAATGCTTTCCTGTAAGGCTTCCATATTTCTTTTTCGTTCAATACTGTAGCGGATGGTTTTTGCCAATAGTTTTTCATCAAAATCCCCTTTTATCAGGTAATCCTGGGCGCCCAGTGTAATGGCATCCAGCGCAAGCCTGGTATCCGTAAGGCCTGATAAAATAACTACCGGGGTTTTGCCGGCATGTTTAATAATTGTATTGAAGGTATCAATACCTGTACTATCGGGGAGCGAAAGGTCTAATAAAATGATATCTATCGGTTGCTTTAACTGATTCAATGCACTATCTAAACTGATGGAGGAAAAAAGATTTTTTACATTAATACCAGATGCATTCAATAATCCGGATAATAAAAACTGATCGCCTTTATTATCCTCTACCATTAAAATATTGATTGCTGTATTGAGTAGCATGGTTATTCGTTTTTGGGCAGGTGTACAATAGAAATCCAGAAATTTTCAATTTTTTGAACCACATCGAAAAACTTATCCAGATCAACCGGTTTTGATATATAACAATTAGCGTAATTTTTATAAGATTCAAGGATGTCTTTTTCTGAAGTGGATGTTGTAAGCATTACAACAGGAATCGATTTCAACTGTTCATTTGTTTTAACATAGACCAACACTTCTTTTCCATCAATGCGGGGCAGGTTTATATCCAGCAAAATCAAGTCGGGCCTTTCCGCATGTTTGTACCCCCCTTCTTTATTTAGAAATTGAATGGCTTTTTCACCATCCCTGACTATTGTTATTTTGTTGATTACCTTTCCTTCATTTAAAGCTTCCATGGTTAAAATAATATCGCCTTCATTATCCTCTACCAGTAAAATGTGAATAGGGGTCATTGTATTAGTTATGTTTTTTGGGAATTGCAAATATAAACTTACTTCCCTTACCGAATTCAGGCTCTACCCATATTTTGCCATGGTAACGTTCAATGATTTTTTTACAAATAGCAAGCCCAATGCCGGTGCCGTTAAATTCATCCTTATTGTGTAAGCGCTGGAAAATGACAAATATTTTGTCCTTGTACTTTGAATCAATACCTATTCCATTATCTTTTACCGTAAATATCCACTCATCATTTTCTTCTTTTCCGGTAATGGTTACCACAGGTTTTTCCTTACTCCTGTACTTAAGGGCATTGCCTACCAGGTTTTGCATCAATTGCGACATGGCAGATTTACCCGCATATATAACGGGTAAATTTTCAACAATAATTTCCGCCTCTATAGTATGGACTTCATTTTTAAACAGCATGAGCACATCAGCTAATACCTCATTCATATCTACCGGAACAATTTCCAATGCGGCGGTGCCTATCCTTGAATATTGCAGCAGGTCGTTAATGAGCCGCTTCATTCTGTAGGCGCCATCTACTGAAAAGTGAATGTACTTCCTGGCAGTTTCATCCAGTTGGCCATTGTATTTTCTTTCCAGCAATTGAAGAAAACTGCTCACCATGCGCAGCGGTTCCTGCAGGTCGTGTGAGGCTACATAAGCAAAGCGCTCGAGTTCGGTATTGGAAGTTGCTAATTCTTCGGCCCTTTTTTCTAATGAATTATTTAATTCCCGGAGTTTTTGCCCTGCTTTTTTAACTCTGTTACATCTTTTGCAAAGCAGGCAACTCCCGATATCTTACCATCTTTATTGATGATAGGGGAGAAAGAAACAATGGTATGCCATGGATTGCGGATAGACGGATTGTAAAACGATTCCTCGATATGAAATATTTCACCTGATAAAGCCCTTGTATAGAACCCGCCCCATTTACCCTTAATTTCTGTTTCAGTCGAAGGGAAAATGACATTATCCCCTTCTTTAACCGGCTTGCCGGTTATCGCCAGTATAGCATCACTATAGGCTTTATTGGCTGCTATGATTTTGAAGTCGGTATTTATTGACCATATTAAATCCGTAGTGGTATTAATTAACGAATCAAGATTTTGTTGTATCCTGATGATTTCATTTACCTGTTCTTTTTCTTTGGTAATATCCTGCGAAGCGCCAATCATACGGATCGCCTTCCCGTCCTGATTACGTATGATGTATCCTTTGTCGTACACATAAGCATATTCCCCCTTTGTTGTCAAAAAGCGGTATTCAGCTTCCCAATAGTTTTCGGCAGGGTCTGCAAAAATGGCATCTCGTTTTTTAGTAAGCTTCGCCCAGTCCCCGGGATGTACATGTGTATTCCAGAAATCATCTACCTCCGGGGCTTCGCGGCCATCATGTCCAAACAAAGTTTCCAAACGCTTTCCGGGCCTTACTACCTGGTTTGTAATTAAATCCCAATCCCAAATGGCATCAAAAGTGGCTTTAGTAACATACTCATACCTTTCATTGCTTAATTGAAGGGCTTCTTCGTCCGCCTGTTTTTCAGTAACATCGCTACAAACCACTATCATGCAATTGCGCTCATTAAAACGAATGGGATGCCCCCGATATTTCAACTTTAATGATATCGCCATTCTTTTTCCGGTGCTCGGTAATACCAAAACGGATAATACCTTTTTTATGAAAAGCTTTTTTGTTGATAGCATTTAATTCCGGTATTTCTTCCTTTGTGCGTATATCCTTAATCGTCATATTTAAAAATTCCTTTCCGTTGTAGCCATAATGATCAATGGCCGGTTCATTTACATCCAGTATTTGAAATGTTTCAATATCATAGATCCATTTGGGCAAAGAGCTTGAATAAAATAATAGTTTGTATTTTTCTTCGGAGGGTTGCAGGGCATCTTCAATTTTTTTACGATCGGTGATATCACGGAAATTTGCCCCAATGGAATTAACACTGGTTGTATTGAGCATATTGGTCATAGTACCTTCCACCAGGCCCGATTCTAATAATTGCTTTTCTTTTCTTTTTAATTCATTGTTTACCGCTTCCAACCGGGAATATGCAATCTCCAATTCTTCATTTCTGAACGTAAGGGCTATATTGTTTGTTTCCAGTTTTTCAATATCTATTTGACTGTATTCTTTACTTTCCGCGTTTTTTTTTGATTGGGTCGCCTTAAGCGTTTTTTTAATATTTACCTGATGTTGCTGTTCTAAAATAAAATTTCTGATAGCATTACTCGCATTATTGGCTTGAAAAACCGCATCTGTATCAAAGATTGCCGAAGTGGTTAACAACATGCCATTGTGCCGGGGAGAATACGGCTCCTGAACTATTGCCAATCCACCTGCATTTTCAATAGCTTTCAACCCGGCTGCCCCATCTGTATCATTGGCTGAAAAAATAATACCAATGCCACGTTCCTTTGCTTCACCAGCAAGTGATTGAAACAATTGGTCCATGTCTGGTGCGGGCTTTTCAGCATCTGTTGGCTTGCTTAGGCTGATCCGTCCTTTTTTAATTAAAATATCTTTACCGGCCGGGGCAATGTAAATCTTATTGTTTTCTAACGCTAAACCGTTACTGCCGCTTCTGTTAGCAGTTTGGTTTGGCCTTTAAGAAATTGCGTCAGCATGCTTTTATGGGAACTGCCGGGATGCTGCGCAATGAGGATAGCAGCATTTTGTATTTCGCCAGGCAGGTGTAACAGAAAATCCTATAGCGCTTCAAGACTGCCATTAAAGATGCCTATAACTATAATAAATGGAAAGGAAGTATTTTTTTTTGGAAGGGAGCTTTTACCCTTTGAAGGCTTTTCAATTTTTTTAAAAGGCATTAAAACAAGTTATGGTTATTGGATGCAAGGAATTCAGGTTCAAAACTAAGATAGCAATTAATAATTTAAATTTACTACTTTTATTAAAAGAAATGACAGGTTAAGAGATATTGATTTAAAATTTTTTTATTTATCAAAGTAAATCCGCTTAGGAACGGCTTTAACAACTGAATTTGTTGGTTATAATTAAGAAATTTCCGCTTATTGTTCAATATTAGATGTGTGCCTAAGTCCTTACACAAAGGTGAATCAATATCTTTCACGATATAATAGTAAAAGTAAGCGCCCTGATGTAAAAACTTATCTATATTTTTTTAATTATAACTGTTTAATTTAACCCGAAATAATACCGTTTTATGAAAATGTTTTTATTAATAGATGATCACGAAATAGTACGTTCAGGAGTAAAAAATGTGTTGCAGGAATTATTCAAACCTTGTGAAATATATGAGGCGAAAGATGAAAAATCAGCATTAATTCAACTAAAGGAACGTAAGTACGATCTTGTAATAATGGATGTTCAAATGCCGGACACAGACACAGCCGGGTTAATGGAATACATCAAAACAAGATATGCGGATTTAAGGGTACTTATGTTTTCAATGAGTTCGGAAAATGTATATGCCAAAAGATTTTTGAAGGCTGGCGCCATGGGGTTTGTTTCAAAAAACTCAGGTTTAACGGAATTGAAAAAGGCCGTGGAGCTTGTTTTAAACGATCGGAAATATATCAGTGAAAGCCTTGCTGAGCAGTTGGCCGGAGAAATTGGCTCACAACAACCCTTTAACCCCTTTGATAAACTGAGTGCAAGGGAATTTGAAATAGCCAGTTTATTAATGGGTGGTAAATCCGGTAATGAAATTTCCGCATTGCTCTCCATCAATTCTTCAACCGTTGGTACACATAAGGCCCGGCTTTTTGAAAAATTGAATATAAATAATTTGCCTGAATTAATTGAAGTAGCAAGAATATATAAATTGAATTTTTCATAGTATTCGATTGCTATTTTATTTGTAAAGTGATGGTTTATTTCGTGAATGGTGAATGGTCGATGGTGAAATGTTGACTGTTGCCCCATTGTCCATTGCCCATTCACCATTCAATATTATCCTTCATGTTTGCAACAGGAGCCAGCAATGAAAATGGGTTTGATAAGATCGTATTAAAAGATACTTTATCAAAAACATTTGTTGAAATTATTCCATCCTGTGGGGCTATACTCCATTCATTTACGGTTTTACACAATACCTCTTTACTAAACGTGATTGACCATTATGATAGCGCTGAAGATTTTGCCCGCAATGTAACATCCCAAGGTTTTAAGAGTTGTAAACTATCACCCTTCGCCTGCAGGGTAAATAATGCAACCTACCGGTTTGGAGAAAAGGAATATACCCTCGAAAAATTTTTACTGAATAAAAATGCCCTGCATGGCTTATTGTATGATGCGGATTTTGCCGTAATGGATCAATATGCAGATGCAGCGAGTGCGGGGGTGGCGTTAAGATATTCATATACTGGTAATGATAAGGGATACCCTTTTCATTATGATTGTGTGGTAGCTTACCATTTAAAAAAAGATAATGAGCTTACCATTATTACGGAAATAATTAATAAAGATAAAGGGCTAATTCCCATACAGGATGGATGGCATCCTTATTTTACACTTGGTGGAAAAATAGATGAGCTTCAACTGGAATTTCAATCAAAGGAAATACTGGTTTTCAATGATGCATTGATACCAACAGGTGAGCTGCTTCCTTACCAGGAATTTGGCTCACTAAGAAAAATAAGCGATACCACATTTGATAATTGTTTTATTGTAAACTTTGCTGAATGCCAGCCGCTTTGTGTATTGAGGGATGCGGACAAAAAAATACAAATAGAAATTCGCCCTGATAAACATTACCCCTACCTCCAAATTTATACACCACCGCACCGCAATAGTATTGCCATTGAAAACCTAAGCGCAGCGCCGGATGCATTCAATAATAAAATGGGGTTAATAACACTGCAGCCCGGGGAAAATATTATTTTTGCCACCACGTATAAAATCACCTCCCTAATTTAATTGAATGAATACAGTTATCGCGACAACAGTTTTGAAAAAATTCAAGGAAAATTTCTCCTCACGACCCGGCTTGTTTTTTTCGCCGGGGCGTATCAATCTTATTGGCGAACATTTGGATTATAACGACGGGTTTGTAATGCCTGCCGCTATCAATAAAGGTGTATATTATGCCATATCTGAAAATGAAACGGATGTGATTAATTTTTACGCGATTGATTTTGATGAGCATTTTTCGATAAATATCCATGACATAAAAAGCAATGATGGCTGGAAAAGTTATGTATTAAGTGTAGTAAATGAATTTTTATTGCTTGCGAAAAAAACAGGCGGGTTCAATTGTGTTTTTGGTGGTGATATTCCAATCGGTTCAGGTATGAGTTCGTCCGCCGCGGTGGAAGGCGGTTTGGCTTTTGGGTTGAATGAGCTATTTGGTATTGGCCTGGGCAGGGTAGAGCTGGCTTTGCTATGTCAGCGTGCCGAGCATAATTTCCCAAATGTGCAGTGTGGCATTATGGATCAGTTTGCCAATATGATGGGCAAGAAGGACCATGTGATTCTGCTGGATTGTAAGGCCATGCAACATGAATATTTTCCATTGCTGTTAGCAGGGTATAAAATTGTTTTGATCAATACGAAGGTGCATCATTCATTAGCATCAGGCGAATATAATATACGCCGGCAGCGCTGTGAAGAAGGATTGAGTATTTTAAAAGGCCTGCTGCCGGTTCAGTCATTCAGGGATATAAAAACGGTAGATGAATTGGAAGTTGGGAAAAATAGAATGACAACTCAGGTATATAATTGTTGCCGGTTTGTAGTAGAAGAAATCGGGCGTACAAGAAAGGCTGCGGTATTATTGCGACAGAATGATATAGCAGGCTTTGGCAAATTAATGTTTGAAACGCATGAAGGCTTAAGTAAACTGTACGAGGTAAGTTGTGATGAATTGGATTTTTTAGTTCAACAGGCAAGGAAGTGCCCGGCAGTAATTGGTGCAAGGCTGATGGGAGGTGGCTTTGGTGGTTGCACCATCAATATAGTAGCAGCAGATGGCATAGATAGTTTCGTAGAAGATGCCAGCATGGAATACCAGCAAAAATTTGGTATTGTGCCCGAAGCGTATATTGTAGAAACCGCGGATGGCACCCATGAGATTGCGGTTACACCTTAATATAAATTTTCTTCCGGTCGAGCAGCCAGGCTAAAAACCACATCATGGTTATAAAGCAAAGCGCATAAATAAGCGAGCCAACCTTTGGCTCCAGGGGCAAAATGCTTTTACATACATGCTCATAAAACCAACTGAAAGGTGACAGGTAAATTTGTTTGCCGTCCGCAGCAACACTGCCAGGTATTCTTATTAATGCCAGCAGCCTTGGCAATACGCCGCTCATTACAAAAATAAACAGCGCATTTTTTCCAAACACATCAAAGAAGCGGCTCCACCACCCATTCCAGCCTTTGAATTCAATAATATAGACCATCACCGCTAAAATAAGCAGCGCTAACCCTGTAGTGTAAACGGTGTAACTACTGGTCCATATTTTTTTGTTGATAGGGAAAACCATATCCCAGCAATAGCCCGCAAATATCAATACACAAGCTGTTACAAACAGGCCGTTTACCATTTCGTGCGTTTTACCTTTTTGTAAAATATAACTGCCTGCGAGGTAGCCAAATATCACCTGTACTATAGCGCCCAATATACTCATCAATCCTTCGGGGTCAAATGATACACCCTCACCTTTATAGATGTGCGCTTCTCCAACCAATGCCAGGTCTATCTTTGTGCCAAACCAACCTGCCAGGCTAAACGGATCTGCCGGGTTGGCCGCCACACATACAAACCAATAGGCTAATAATAAAAAGGCGCTTACCACAAAGGATCCCCGCTGCTTAAAATAATGTGCGATCACCGAAGCGAAAAAATAGCAAAGGGCGATGCGTTGCAATACACCAAAAATGCGTACACCCGAGGCTTTTCCATCCGCTGCAATATACGCCCATGGCTTACCAACGATCTCCCCGTTTTCCCATTTAATAAAAGGGAACCAGTTTAATAATAATCCAATCAGCAAAATCAGTAAAGTACGTTTGATGATCTTCTTCCAGAAAACACCTTCTCCGGCTGCTTCCAGGCGGGGCAATACGAAAGCCATTGCATTGCCTACGGCAAATAAAAAAAACGGGAATACCAGGTCTGTCGGGGTAACGCCATGCCAGGGGGCATGTTTCAGCGGAGCGTAAATATGGTTCCAGTTGCCAGGGTTATTTACCAATATCATCAGTGCTACGGTAGCGCCGCGAAATACATCGAGGGAGTAGAAGCGTTGGTTCATTTGCCGGGGAATTTCATTAAAAAGAGAAGAAAGATAATTAAAAATACAACGTGGGAAAAGTTGCCCAATGGTATTCAGTACAAGAGGGCGATGCAAGGATGATCCACATAGCTTCTTAGCCCGGACAAAAAAAGTATAACGCCAATGCGGTTGTTATTGGAATAAATAGGGTCAAACAAACTTTCGGCAATGATTTGCTATTACAATACCTGCCTCTATTAAACCCGCTCACTCAACTCAAGCCAGCTCATTTCTTTTTCATCCAATAATTGGGTGATGATACCAATACGTTCCGCAGCTTTTTGCAATTCATCAAAACCAGGATTGCCTTCATTCATTTTTATTTCCAATGCGGCTTTTTCTTTTTGTAATTCAGGCATTTCTTTTTCCAGTAATTCCAATTTCCTTTTTTCTTTGAATGATAATTTTTGTCCCCCGGTATTGGAACCTGCTGCCGGCGCAGGTTCTGCCAGCTTGGATTCCTGTTTCATTATTTGCCTCTCATCGGTTAAGCTGCCATTGGCAATGGCTTCCCTGTATTGTGTATAGTTTCCGGGATAATCCCTGATGACACCATTGCCTTCAAATGCAAACAGGTGATCTACCACCCTGTCCATAAAATAGCGGTCATGGCTAACAATGATGATACAGCCGGGGTATTCCATCAAAAATTCTTCCAGCGTACGCAGTGTTTGAAGGTCAAGGTCATTGGTAGGTTCATCCAGTACCAGGAAATTCGGGTTTAAAAACAATACGCTCATTAAATGCAGCCGGCGCTTTTCGCCACCACTTAATTTGCTAAGCGGGGTAAATTGTTGCTCCGCCGAAAAACCGAATTTCTCCATAAACTGGCTGGCGCTTATCTTGCTGCCATCATTGAGCGGAAAATATTCAGCCATGTCTTTTACATATTCTATGGCCCTTTTATCTTCTTTGTACTTCAGCCCATCCTGGCTGAAATTTCCAAATACCACCGTGTCGCCATGATTAATTTTGCCACTATCGGGCTTCTCTAATTGTAGCGCTATTTTTAAAAAAGTAGATTTGCCCACGCCATTTTTTCCAACCACTCCAATGCGTTCGCCTCGTTTGAAAGTATAATCAAACCCCTTCATTATCTGCAGGCTGCCGTAACTTTTATGCACTTTTATTAATTCCAGTATCTTTCCTCCAAGCCGGGTCATCTTTACCTGCAGGCTTACTTCTTCCACATCCTTTTTTAGTTTCACCCGGTCTTCCACTTCTACAAAAGCATCCTGCCTGCTCTTGCTTTTAGTGGTACGTGCCCTGGGTTGCTTGCGCATCCATTCCAGTTCTTTCCTGAAAATATTTTTATCCTTCTGCAGTTCGCTTTGCTGCACCTCGAGCCGCATACTTTTTTGCTCTAAAAAATTATCATAATCGCCTTTGTAAACGTAAACTTTTTCCTCATCTATTTCAATGATCTCATTGCATACGGTATCTAAAAAATAACGGTCATGTGTTACCAGCAACAGGGTTACTTTTGCCGCCGCCAGGTAATCTTCCAGCCACTCAATCATATCCACATCCAGGTGGTTGGTTGGTTCATCCAATATCAATAAACAACGGCCTTCGTGCAGGTCGGCTTCAATCAGCGCCTGAGCCAGGGCTACCCTTTTCTTTTGCCCGCCACTCAGTTTGCCCACTTTTTCATTCAGGTGGTGCAGGTTCAATTTGCCCAGTATCTGTTTCAGGTCGCTTTCAAAACTCCAGGCGTTCAGGTCATCCAGCTTAGCCATCAGCTCGCCTAATTTATCCAGGTCTTCCAGGCCTTCTTCTAAAAACTGTTCATACTCTTTTACCACTTTTACTACCGGGTTATCCAGCCTCAATACATTGTCCCAGATGCTTTTATCTCCGTCAAAATCATTATCCTGCTGCAGCATCACTACTTTAATATCCTTATGTACCCACACGGTCCCTTCATCGGGTGTGTCAAGGCCGGTAATAATTTTCAAGAGCGTGCTTTTACCACTGCCATTGCGGGCCACCAGGGCAATTTTATCCCCTTCCTCTACATTTAAAGTGATATTTTTAAAAAGAGTTCTGATCCCGAAAGATTTGCTGATATTTTCTATTGAAGCGTAATGCATGGCGGCAAAGGTAACGGAGAATGGTTTTAATGAATAATTGTTTAATGGATAATGGATAATGAACCCTTAAAAAGCCTGTTGTGAAATTTAGTAAAGTTATTAATCCATACATGCCGCGGATATATTCAAGTGCATGTATTTTATTTTGTCCGGGCTGAATTATTTCATGGCATCATCGTTGCGTTGATCCCGATAGCGTATGCGTATCGGGACACTTCTATACAACCATACTTTTTGTCCGGGCTAAGAAGCTATGTGGAGCATCCTTGCATCGCCCTCTTGTACCGCATACCTATGGGGAACTTTTATTGCGTTTTATGTCCGAAGCATCAGCATGCCCTTTCAGGAAATAATTTGTTACAGCTTTCAGGTTTGGGCACAAGAGGATGCTTGCGCCAAAAGAAGGTATCTCCAATGGTTGCCTCATTTTACAAGGGTTGCCAACCTTGTGAAAAGCTGTTTGAATTGTTAGCGTATAAAAAGGTTTGCAACCCTTGCGGAGAAACTGGATTTTACTCTCCCGATGTATCGGGATTATCAGCGACTCATCAACCGCGGTTTATTTGGGTACGCTTGTACTGCATACCATTGGGGAACTTTAATTGCGTTGTATTTAGAGAAACATAATTATGTTATATGGCACTCCATATTGAAGTGCATGAAATAGCACGTTCATTTTGCGGCGCTCTATTTATTATTACCAGTTTAGAGGTTCTGAATTTTACGAAAAGAAAACAATTCTTTCCAATCAGTATCGCATAACAGCGGACAGATCAAAAACACCCAAAAAATACTTCTGTAACGAACAATGGCGCCGATATTTGGTATGGTATATCCAATGATGAGCATCATATTGAGCACCAATGCCAGCCCGAATATATTGAAAGGATGAACTGTCATTGCCGGCTTTTTCCTGTAAAAAATAAAAGCCAAAAAGATCATTTGATAAACAAACAATTCAATTGCGGTCAACAAGACGGACGGTTGCGAAAATTCCCATAGATAAGGCCTGAAAAGGTAATGGTTGATGGCCTGGGGAAGATTTAAAATAAAACCCTGAATGGTTGGGTACAGCTCATTCATTTGAATATTGGTGTTGGCATCACCCAAAGCCGCAAAATCCGCTTTGCGCTGAACCACCGCCGCAGGCAAATTAAGAAATGATTTGCTAAAACCGGATAAGAAGAACAGCAGGAAAAAAAATGTATAGGTGATCAAAAAAACAAACCGTTTTTTGTATGGAAGAACCTTGCAAAACAGGGCTGTTAGCAAAGCGGGCGCAATAGCAACAATTACATAGTTCCTAAACAGGAAAATAGTTGCCAAGCCCAGGAAAAATAACAGGATATATTTTATACTGACAGATCGTGGCGATGATAAAAACCTGTAGAAAATATAACTTATAATTCCTATGCTTAAAAAAACGATCCCGTCTTTATGTACACAGGAAGTATATAGCAAAATGGAGGGCAAACCAAAACAGGCAAAAAGAATTTTAAGTTTGCGCCCCTTATATATCCCGCTGTAAATTCTGTAAAATGCGATATGCCCAAAAAAAACAATGGAGGAAAAGATGATTGAATTAAAGTAAAAATTACCCTTTGTTACCAGGTTTAATATGGCTATGAATTTGAATACAAGG
This sequence comes from Ferruginibacter sp., assembly GCA_031416575.1. GTDB lineage: Bacteria > Bacteroidota > Bacteroidia > Chitinophagales > Chitinophagaceae > Ferruginibacter. The sequence goes on along the minus strand of JANOTW010000781.1, from coordinate 10,326 downwards.
TTAAATCTTAAATTGGCCCAGAAACTATCTTTTGTTTCAAAAAGCCGGCCAAGGCCATAGGTATTGATGTCGCTGGTGAAATCCGTAAAAAAAAGCCTGGGGTTTGAAAGGAGGAGCTCATATTGTATTTTTCCTTCTACATTATTTCCCAGGTAGTCAAAATTGATAGAAATTTTTTCAAAATAAAAAGCAAATGCAAGGCCTGATAGCATTTTTAGGGCTAATAAAAATTTTATTTCCCTGGCAGATAAATCAGACTGCCGGATGAAAGGGATTTTTGGGATGCCCCAAAAGGCAAGTGCGACATAAATAGTAAAAAGTAAATATTCAATTCTCATAAAGCCAAACTGTTGATTTGCCGATTGCCAGGTAATGAGGGCCCGGCGCTATAAACAAAGGTAATGCCGGAGACGGTTCAGCAGATAAATTATAATAACCAATCTTTTATGTACCAACAAATAAGAAAAATCCCTTCAGGTGAAAATGTTATCCATATAAAACCAGTGCGGAATTACTTTAAAACCAATTATACTGCGCAAGGGATAAAGGTGTGATATTTATTTTGCACATTAACCAAATAAAATACGCCCGGGAATTAATTTAAAACGCAATTAAAGTTGCCCAATGGTATTCAGTATAAGAGGGCGATGCAACGATGACGCCATGAAATTCTTCTGCCTGGACAACAAAAAAGAATGGTTGTATAGAAGGGCGAACCCTCACAATACTGTGGGGGCAAATGCAACGACACCTAATTGATACTTCGACTTCGCTCCAGTCCTTCACTGCCTGGACAAAAATTTTTTCACACGTTTTTATCCCTTTTGCAATTCCCCTGCATGAAGGGGATGCGCCCGCATGAATTTCGATAGCTATAGTTTATTTATTTTCCTTTAATTTGCAATAAATTTCATCTATTGCTAAATATTCTTACATAATATTTTCTCTTTTGCAAAGAATCTTTTGCAAAAATCTATCATATAATTTTTTTATGAACCTCAATTACCGGCTTTTTCTTTGTTGTATTTTTTTTCTTTTCATTTCATTACCCGGCTTTTCCCAAATAAATTCTTTATCGGGCCAGAATTTATCTTCTGTAAATATTGATAATGTAGCCGATGAGGAAATTAAAACCTATTACCTGAAGGCAATAGAAAATGGATTGGCGGAACAGGATATATACAGGATACTGCGTGAGAAAGGATTACCCAGGGAAGAAATTAATAAACTGGCCGAAAGGTTAACGAAAATAAATACTGATCCCTCTACCAAAATAACACGGGAAGAAAAAGTAACCGGGAAGGAAAATAAAAGCCGTTACTCGAACCAGGATGCAAACCTCGTCCCATTGCAACCGGTAGAAAAGGACCTCACCGTTTTTGGCTCGGAATTGTTTACAACCAATAGCCTGGTTTTTGAACCTAATTTAAGGATACCCACACCTTCCGGGTATATCCTGGGGCCGGATGATGAATTGGTCATCAATGTTTTCGGGTTCAGTGAAATAACCTATAATGTTACGGTTAATGAAGAAGGTAATATTTACATACCACAAGCGGGGCCCATTTTTGTAAACGGGCTTAGCATAGAACAGGCAACTTCGAGGATAAGATCAAAATTGGCATCAACCATCTATAAAGCTATCAATAGCGGGCAAACACAGGTACAAATATCATTGGGTAAAATCAGGAGTATTCGTGTAACCGTGATCGGTGAGGCTTTTAAACCCGGGACCCTCACGGTATCTTCCCTCACTACTTTGTTTAATCTGTTGTACCTCTGCGGCGGGCCCTCTGATTTGGGCAGTTACCGCAAAATTGAATTGATACGGGGTAATAATCTTAAAAGAACCATTGATCTGTATTCCTTTTTATTAATGGGCGATCAGAAGGACAATGTTTTACTTAAGGAAGGAGATGTGATCAGGATACCCTATTACAAAACAAGGGTGCTGTTAAACGGGAATGTAAAGCGCAAGGGTAAATATGAATTAATAGCCGGCGAGACATTTGAGAATGTTTTGCAATTTAGCGGAGGTTTTTCAGATGATGCTTTTAAATCAGCCATTACAGTTTACCAGTTAACTGAAACAGAGCGAAAGATCATGGATGTAGCTAAGAATGAATTCACCACATATAAACCATTATCAAGTGATTCTATAGTTGTAGGGCAACTTTTAAACAGGTTTGAAAACAAACTTGCTATCAAAGGAGCGGTTATGCGCCCCGGTGAATATGAACTAAGTACCGGCATAACCTTAAAAGAACTCATTGAAAAAGCTGGTGGTGTTAAAGAAGATGTATATAGCAGGAGAGGAAACATCAGCAGGTTGAATTTTAACAATACACCCATCCAGGTTTCTTTTGATATAGACTCCATATTGAATAACCAGGTAAGTATCGCCCTTAAAAAGAACGATGAAATTACCATCTACTCGATTTTTGATTTAAAAACACCGAATGAAGTTAGTATTGAGGGTTTTGTGAACAGGCCGGGAAAGTATAAGTGGGTTGAAAATATTACACTACAGGATATTATACTTGCTGCAGGTGGTTTTACGGAATCAGGCGATAATAAAAATATTGAAATAGCCCGTCGTATAAATAATGTAAACCTTACATTGCCTAATCATTTGCAAACAGAAATTATCCCTGTTGATTTATCGGATAGCGCTAACGCAAAAGATATGGTATTGAAGCCTTTTGATGTAATTAACATCAGGCAAAGATCGGGATATGCAAACCAGCGTACGGTTTTTGTAGAAGGTAGTGTATTAAACCCGGGCAGATATACATTACAAATGAGTGGGGACAGGATAAGTGATGTGATGAAAAGGGCGGGCGGCCCCAGGCCTAATGCCGATACGACAGCAGTGGTTATACGTAGAGTGGTAAATAAAAACCAATCATTGGCGGATAGGGAAAAAATATTTTTAAAATTGCTGAACCTGAAGGAGGATAGCCTGAATGATACCGCCCCTGTCAGGAAAGAGATATTTAAAGATTACGATAATATTAGCATTGATTTAAGTAAAGCCTTGAATTTACCCGAAAGTTCAGAAAATATGTTATTGGAAGATGGAGATGTGATTACCATAGAACATAATACCAATTTAGTTAAAGTAAGTGGGGAAATTTATTTCCCAACTATTATTCCTTTTAAGGATAATGAGAGTTTAAAATATTATATTGAAAAATCAGGTAGCTATACACCTTTGGCCCGCAAAAATGGTGCGTTGGTTATTTATCCGGATGGAAAGGCAAAAAAGGTAAAGCATTTTTTGTTTTTTAAATCTTATCCGAAAGTGGTTTCCAGGTCTGAAATTTTCGTGCCGCAAAAATCCGAAAAAAATAAATCCAAGATCACGATTGGTGAGTGGTCTGTAGTGTTGTCATCATTAGCTATAATTGCTAATGTGATAATTAACCTCCGTAAATAAATTATTGATTGCGAATTTCAAACAAATGACTGAAGATTCCTTATCATATACGCATCCAGGCAATGCCGGCACTGAACCTGGTGCCCATACTGCCCCCCAATCTCTTGTTGATTTTATAAGCTACCTCCTTAAAAAGTGGTGGTTATTCCTTATACTGGGAGTTCTTATGGGTATTGCAGGGATATTTTATGCGTGGTTTCAAAAACCGGTTTACCAAAGCAGGTTAACCTTTGCGCTGGATGATTCAGGCGAAGGAGGAATTTCCGGGGCACTTAACCTTGCTGCCCAATTCGGGTTCAGCATTGGCAACAGTACAAATGTTTTTTCCGGCGACAATATAATTGAAATATTGAAAAGCCGCCAGATGGTAGAACGGATCTTACTATCTGTTGATACTTTTAATAACAAGCCATACACGCTGATTGGATATTTTCTGGAAAAACAAAGTACGCCTGGTTCAAAAAAATCGCAGGTTTCTTTTCCTCCCGGCCAGTCAAAATCGGGTCTTTCGTATAAACAGGACAGTGTATTGTATAATACTTATTTAGGCTTCATTAACGATCATATTGTTGCAAAAAGACCCGATAAAAAATTAAGTATTTACGAGGTAAACGTTACTACCCCGGATGAAAAACTGACAAAAGTATTTACTGAAAGATTAGTAACGGAAACCAATAATTTTTATGTAGAGATCTGCAGTAAAAAAGCGAAAAAAACATTGGACGTGCTGGAAGAACGTGTTGGTTCCATGAAAGGGAACCTAAACTCAAGCATCAGTGGAAGGGCTGCCAGCCAGGATGCTAACGTTAATCAGGCTTTTGCGGCTGCCAATGTACCTGTACTTAAGCAACAGGCCAATATACAGGTGTATAGCGGAGCCTATGCAGAGTTATTTAAGAATCTTGAAATGGCCAGGTTCCAATACCTGAATAACATACCATTGATGCAAATTATTGACCCTGCAGATTACCCGATGAAAAAAATAAAAATGGGTAAGCTAAAAACAGGGGTAATTTTTGCTTTCATTTCGTGCCTGATGGTAGTTTTTGTTTTATGGATGGTAAGGGTATTTAAGAAGTAGTTTTATGTCATTTGTTCTGAACTTTACTTTTGCCGGATTTATTTAAATATCCAATATGTCATAATGGAGTTATTTTCACGGTTCAAAAAAGATTATTTCAATTACCTGCTCGCCATTATACTACCTGCCCTTATTATGGGGCTTTCCATCCCGGTATTAAGGTACCTGCTTGGTGCCAAAGGTTATGGAAATTTTTCAATCTGGTTCAATGGTGTATTAATATGTGCTGCAATACTCTCGGGATGGATCATGCAAAGTGTTTTAAGATTTTATCCCGGCAGCTCAAACAAATCCTTGTTTGTACGGCAGGCACTCACTATTTTTTACTTTACGCAATTGTTGTTTTTCTTACCGGTGTTGTTCATCGTCTGGTATATTAAAATGGATTGGACATTAGCCGTATTATTTGTTTTTGCCTTATTTATAGTATCCTTACAGTTTTTAATTATGATGGTTAGCCAGTCAGGGTTTTTGTCGAAGAAAAATATTTATTCCGAAACTATCCGGGCAACAAGTTATATGGGATGTGCATTAGTGTTATTGTTGCTTTCAGGCATGAATTACCTATATGCTTTATTCATCTCGGTTATCATATCTTACCTCTTATCGGTTTTATACCTTTATAAACAGATCAGGTTGTCTTTAGAAAATAATGTAGTGGCAGGGTTGATTACTGAAAGCACCCGGCAACTTGCAAAACGTTTTATCAAATACGGCACACCTCTTTCAATATGGTTTGCACTAACTTACCTGACCTCTTACATTGACAAGTTATTTATACTTAAAAACCTTGGGTTAGAATCACAGGGGAATTACCAGGCGATCTTTGATTTTTTATCCAGGTCATTGGTATTGATCATTTCGCCGGTAACCACCTCCTTATTTCCTATACTGATCACGGAACATAAGAAAGGTGAATTAAGTGAGATCAAAAAATTAATAAAAAAAATTATACTCTTCGAGATCGCCGGTTTTATATTGGTAGGTACGCTATATTGGTGGTTTGGTTCCAATATTTTATTGAGCATATTAAATATTCCGAAAACCAGGGAATATGAATTGATGGGGTTTGTTGTTATTACAGGCACATTTGTATGGCAAATAGCAATGGTAGTCCACAAGTTTTTTGAATTAAGGTTACAAAGTTTGTTTTTATTGGGAATGGTTACAATTGCCTTTTTGATACAGGCGCTTTTTTATATTATTTTTCAAAAAAGTACTGATCCATTATTGTATCCTGTAGGATATTTACTTTCCGGGTTGATATACTTATTTTTAGTATCGTTTTCTCAAATTGTGATCAATTCAAAATATTTGCCGCAAAAACTAACGGTATCTTAATAACATTATTATCGATGTTTATATATATTACGATTTTCATCTTTTTAGCTGTACTTGCAGTTGAATATGAGTACAAGCCTTTTGAAAGCAATTTCATGTTAGGCCTGATCATATTGTCACTTTGTATGTTAGCCGGACTTCGTGGTCCCGATGTTGATAAAGATTATAATGCGTACCAATATGGATTTGATATGGTTCAGCATATTGATGACCCGTTGGTCTTTATTATTTATGAGCCTGGATTTATAGCCATTGTGAATTTTTTTTACTTGTTTTTTAAGCAAAATTATTCTGTTGCTATCCTGCTGTTTTTTGCTTTTGCAAGTGTACTTTTAAAAGTAATTAGTGTTAAGAGATTTGCAATCAATCCTTACCTTGTTATCCTTCTATATTATTCTCATTATTTCTTCCTGCATGAAATGACACAGATAAGGATTGGATTAGCTTCTGCTATTTTTCTGGTTTCGATACCTTATTATTTGCAAGGCAGACGCCTCGCCTTTACCGGCATGATACTGCTTGCATCGATATTTCATTATTCAGCTATATTTTATTTGGTTGTATTAGCATTTGATACCCGTCATATTTCCCGGTTTATTTATGTAGGCTTACTTGTATTATCGGTTGTACTGGCCTTTGTTCGTCTTCCGTTACTGGGCCTGTTCAATGCAATAAATATTGGAAGCGTGTCCTCAAAAATAGAAGTGTACGCGGAAATGGAACAGAAAGGTATAATTGAAGCCGTGAACGTGTTCAATGTTTTGAACCTGTGCAATATGTTTTGCTGTATTTACCTTATTTTCGCTCCGCCTCAATCCATCCTGTCATCTGATAAACGATTCATCTTTTTTTTAAAGTGCGATATCCTCTCCATTTTTTTATTGTCCCTTTTATCAGGAGTGCCATCTGTAACATTTCGTTTCAGCCAGCTTTTTGGAATAACAATCATGTTTTTATTTGCTTACCTGGTAAAGTTTTTACCCTTTTCGAAGTTTAATATTTTTGTCGTGATTCTTATCGCAGGTATATACTTTTATTTCGCAACATCCAAAAGAGGGTTTATTTCACCATATAAGATTGTAAACATCAGGTAACTTTCTTCTTTCTTTGGTCATTTGGTTATGGATAGGCGCAATTTTAAGTTCATTTGTTTTGGAATCAAAAATCATTCATACAAGCAGGTAATAATTGATCGGGTAAAATGATAGATATTGTAATAGTAAATTGGAATAGCGGATATTTTTTAAACAAATGCCTTCAGACTGTTTTTACAGAAAGCAATGACCATGTAATCAGCCATGTTTATATTATTGATAATAACTCTTCTGATGATTCAGCCAGCAGCCTTCCGGGAACGGACAAAATTGTATTATGTAAGAACAGGGAGAATGAAGGCTTTGCGAAGGCTTGCAATCAGGGCTTCCGTCTTTGTACAGCTCCATTCGTTTTACTGCTTAATCCGGATACCCAATTATTCGATTCCACATTGGAAGATTGTATAAGATTTATGAATGGCCACAATAATGTGGATATAGTAGGTTGCCAGTTATTGAATGACGAGGGAGCGATCACGAAAACCTGTGCCCGTTTTCCCACACCAGTAAGAATGTGTTTTGATGCCATCGGTTTATCAAAAATTGCTCCAGGCATTTTCAAGCCGGCAACGCTTATGAGTGATTGGGATCATAAAGAAAGCCGCTTTGTGGATCAGGTTATGGGCGCATTTATGTTCATTAGAAGATCGATTTTTGAGAGAGTGGGTTATTTTGACGAGCGCTTTTTTGTGTATTATGAAGAACTCGACTTTTCTGAGCGCCTTGCAAAATTTGGCGGAAAATCTTATTACAATACACAGATCCGGGCCATTCACAGCGGTGAAGGAACAACCAGTTCTGTAAAAGGCTACAGGCTGTTTCTGAATTTGCGGAGCAGGCTGCAGTATGCAAAAAAACATTTTAAGTTTTCCGGATTTGCACCGGTATGGTTTTGCACAATTATTATCGAGCCTTTTTCAAGAACTGTCTTGTCCATACTTCGGGGAAGATTCAAAGAGATCAGGGATATTTTTAAAGGGTACAGGTTGTTGATAGCATCACTTCCCATTCAATAATTTTATCCGTGGAGCTGTTTTCAATTATTTTTTATAGCCGCAATATAATGATCGGAAGGGCTGGTATATTGAAACAGTACTTTCATATTGCAATATTCAAACAGTTCCTTAAGTAAGGGCGGGTTGAAAACATGATGATGAATGCACCTGTTTTGAAAGTTATCCTGGCACCTTTCTTTAAACTTACTGAATAACCCCGCCTGTGGATCTCTTGCCAGGTCATGATTTAAAAGTATCTCTTCCAGGTGGGTCAAATCATCCTCAGCAACATTGCTTGCATAATCATGTATAAGATGGACAATTTCTGTATAGGGTCTCTTATGATCAAAATTTGCCTGCTTATTTGGCAATACCAATAGTATGGCACCACCCGGTTTTATCACCCGTTTCCATTCCATCACAGCGGCGATCGGGTTAGCAATATGTTCTAAATTATTACAGCTTAAAACAAAATCATATTGATCATTTTTAATAGCCTGCAGTTTAGTGCCTTCTGCTATATATTGGTGCCCGGTCTTATCCTGGTACCTGTAAAAGTTACCTTCCTCCAATTTGCCTTCCCATACCGTTGAAGTACTGAAATTGACCCCATCTAAAGATTGAATGAATGAATAAATTGGTAAAAAACCGCTGTCCCTAAAAAGAGCGCTCGGTCCACCTATTTCAAGGCCATTTTTGTTAGTAAATAATTGTTGCCAATTTTTGCTACCAGGTATTTTTTTATTTAAAAGCTTACAATAAATTTTCCAGGCAATGATTTTTATCGGGAAGCTGGTTAAAAATATTTTGATCGCCTTAAGCATATATATATTCTGTTATATTGGAGAACAAATATATTACTCAAAAACATAGAAAAGAGTAACAATATAAACAATGCAAGAAGTAGATGGTTATTCGCGGCATTTAAAAGGTTAATAATTCGGAGTTTAAAGAGCAGCTCCATCGTTGTTGGTAACAGTAAATATTTTTGTAAGAATTTTTAAAGTTTTACCTGGCTTATTTATGCAGGTGATACATATGCTTAGCGATAGATCTCAATTGCAGAAGCCTCTGTGTTATCCGGGTATCTTGCCAAAATCACGACTTTTCCTTTTTTAAAATTACTCAATGCCACTACTTGTTTGGTTGATATTGGTGACAAGGATTTATGTAAGCCATTATTTATAAAAATGAAGATAGAATCGGGTATTTTATCGGGGAATTGAAGGGTTAATTTTTTAGAAGAACGGTTCAGTTGATAATTAAAGGCGGGCCCGCCGTTATTCATCGGTTTTTTTGCCTGTACAATATAATAATAGCCCGTGCCTGTATTTATATTCTTTGTGCGTATTGCAAGTCTATCAGCCATAGTTGCTTTACTTTTAATTGCCACATTGGTATTCTGCGCATTTTTGTTGCTTGTCAGTAGCTGGTACAAAGTGTCATTTACAGGACCCTTCCACCAATTAAGCCTTTCACTATAAAACCAGGTGATATCATCTGAAGCTGCCATGGCAAATTTGGTATTTTCTTCCAGCCATTTCCATTTTGCTTTAGTTGAAATGCCCCTTTCAAAAGATGGGTTAGTTGCTAATAGGCCGTCATAAAAGAGTGGCTGTGCGATCTCTATCTTTAAGGCTTCTTCCCTTCCTTTACCTGATTGCATCAGTTCCGCCAGGTTTTTTCTCAGGTAATTTGCGGCATCTAAAAATTGTGATGGCTTCATGTAGCCATAACCGTATTCGTTACCATCAATAACTTTTACAGTGTTTTTTTTGCCTGTCAGAATTCCTTCAATAAAAGACAAAAGCAACGCATGCCTCGTGCCTTCCAGTGGGGTCAGTTTTATGTCCTCTACAACCAGGCTTGTAATCCAAATGGAAAGAAAGGCAAGATCTGGCTTGTATTTTTGTAATACCTTAATGAACTGGATTCCCCTTTTTTTTACCTGGAGCTGCATTTCTGCAAATGAATGGTGAGGATATTGTTTTTTACTATAGGTCCATGGGTTGTAGAGGGGGTCTTCATAATAATATTCAGGATCAAACAGTACCCCGCTTATCTCAGGACTTGCAAGGGCTTTTGAAAGGTTGCGCATATTGCTGCTTATGGTTTTCCACCTGGTATCATCAAACCAGGATCCACCCATTTTACCATAGCCACGCAGTATGATGAAATTATTATTGTATTTGCCCCATTTCAATTGCTTCAGCTTATCCTGTTCAAAATACGCAGGCAGTTGCAGTGTTGTATCAAAAGCTTCCAAGATTTGCCTTTGCAACGAAAAGCAAATGCCATCAAAGGGTGTGTTTTGCATAGAAGGCAGGTCAGTATTAAGTTGAGATACGTCGGGGTAATCCCAGCCAAACTCAATAA
>JANOTW010000780.1:0-3226 GCA_031416575.1 Ferruginibacter sp. | reverse complement strand
ACTTTCAATCCATGCCTTAATTGCCGGAACATCCCTGTTCATCTTTTTTGCCAACCTTTCCAGCAGGGCTGTTTCCTGCCCGGGTTCGTATTCCAGGTCTTCGTCCGTAAGTTCTCCGTTCACTTCTTTTAATTGTTCTTTTACCTCCTCCCAGGGAGCTTCTAATTTTAATTGTGTATCCATAAAAATATAATTTAAATTTTCAGGTTCAGGTCCTTTCCTTTCGAAGTTTAAAATGCCTGCTTGACCGGCACAGGTCAGCACAAGTCGGGATTTTGCGATTTATATTTTTGTCCACGTATCAGATCGCAGAATAAATATTGTTGCGTTGCCCTCCTATACAACCCAAAATTTGCCAATTGAAAATGAATGACTTATAAATTTTGGAAGTTGTTATTTGCGAAAAATCAGCCGCAGCTTATATTTGTACATCTATACAACCATACTTTTTGTCCGGGCTAAGAAGCCATGTGGAGCATCGTTGCATCGCCCTCTTGTACTGAATACCATTGGGGTGCTTTACCCTCGTTATTTGTAAATACGTGTCAGCCGGATTACAATAACAGCCCTTTTCAAATCAGTAAACAATCCCTTTCAATTTGCGAATACCTTTTTAATTCAAGTGGCGGGGCAAGGAGTTCCGGGTTTATTCTTTTGATGCAAAATTACTATCTATACCGCACAACGGGTAAATCAGTGAAATTTTGTTTTGTTCCATAAAAAAACAAAAGAGGTTACTCCCATCCCCTTAGGGCAACAATCTTGTTAATTAAATACGCAATTAAAGATCCCCAATGGTATTAAGTACAAGAGGGCGATGCAACGATGTTGACCATTGCTTCTTTGCCTGGACAAAAAATCTTATTCACGTTTTTCTCCGTTGTGCAGTATAACTACAAATATTTTAACCACCATTGCGAATTGGTCAATTTATATTTATTAAACCAGCGGCAGGGCAGGTACAACAATGCAACCACTCCTATCCATATCGCATACACTACCCAAAGCCCATACCCGAATGTTTGGGGCCGAAACAGGAAAATCGATCCCGGATCAACTATTTCCTTAACGCTGTGCCCTGCTGTAAAAAATACAATTACGCATATACTGTGAATGATGTAGAAGTGCAGTACATAATAAAAGAAAGGCACCCGTCCGTAAACGGAAATAATGGCCGACCACCTGGTGTGTACATTTTCCAAAAAAGCCAATGCCAGCAAGGCCGGGCCGAGCGTCATGGAAAGGTATAGAAGTGATGGCGGATATTTGTTGGTGTTAAGAAAGGATAATATATTTTTTTTATCCCATGGAACGGGGTCGCCATACAAATTGAAAAAACGAAGTATGATAAAAAGAACGATGAGCGATATGCCTGTAGTGATCAGTAATTGTTTTCTTTTTACGGAGGAAAATTCTTTCCGGTACCAATAACCTGCGCAATAGCCTGTTACCATAGCGCCGGTCCATGGGAGAATAGCATAGAAAACGCCGATGAAACGGGAATCGGAAACAGGCAGAATTGTGCCCCGTGACGTAAACAGGATTTTCATCAAATTGCCTGCCATTCCTTTTTCCGGCAGGGTAATATGATCGAAGATATTGTGGCCAAAGAATAATAATAATCCTGTTATCAATACAGTATAAAAAGGAAATTGTATCAACAGGCCAAGCAATACCATACTCCACCCGATGGCCCAGATGACCTGCAGGATGATAAAATTATAAAAGGGGTTAAAAGTAAACCCCAGTGTAATAACGGCCACTTCAATGAATACCAGCCAAATGCCTCTTTTGATGAGGAATAAACCGGCATTGCCGGGTGTTTTATTTTTAGAAGCAAGGTAAGCCGAGGTGCCGGATAAGAATACGAATACCGGGGCGCAAAAATGAGTAACCCACCGGGTGAAATATAAAGGCACGGTAGTGGTGGCAAGATTCAGGGGGTCATCAGTCATGGCGGTTACGTGAAAAAAATCCCTGGTATGGTCCAGCGCCATAATGATCATTACCAGTCCGCGAAGAATATCTATAGAAGTGATGCGGTATGAAGAGTGTGTGTCCATCATTCTAAGATAATGCGGGAAATAAGAAGTTGTATATTTTATTGGGGTATTTTATTCGTGCTATCTATGTGCTATTAATTTGGCCTCATTAATATTATCGCTAATTAACTAAACTTCAGCCCCGGCTTCTGAGGCACTATTAAGCATCGTCCCCGCCGTGGCGCTATTCACTCATACCGCATACCATTGTGGAACTCCCACGTTGTATTTAGCGTAACAACACAACATTACATGTTGAATCTTGTATATTTTGCACTATTAAACAAAAAACAAAGTCATTATTTTATCCCTTGCGATGTATAGTATGGCTCTTTTACCTTTTAAAAAAGCCTGTTATGACTTGCTTACAATTTTTAAAGTAGCTTAGTCCTTTTACAACAAAAAAACAATAAAAAGAGGCTGCTCTACTCTGAGCAGCCCCTATCCTGAAGTGATTACATTGATTATGAATTAACGGTTGATCACAACTTTAGAATTTTGTATGCCGTCTTTTGTAATTATTTGAATATAATACATACCAGCAGAACGATTCTTCAAATTGAAATGTATGACCTGTCCATTTCCGTTTACCTGAACATTTCTTCTTTCTATAACTACACCCGCTTTATTCAATATCCTGATCTCTGCCCTGCCTGTTTTGTAATTGTTCAATTGCAGGTCAAAGCTTCCTCTATTTGGATTAGGGTAAGTGTTCACCCTATTCAAAACAGGCAAATCATTTATTACCATGTTTTGATTACGTGATGCAGCAATTACCAAATTACAGCTTCCTAAACGATCACCGCTATGACCGGGAACATGCGCAGGAACAGCATTTACGCTAATGGCAAGGGTATGGGCATTAGCAGGATTTCCATCAGGCACATGGCATACATATACTTTCTTTCCGTTGGTACCAGGTACACGGATATCATAAACATTTATGGTGATACTGCAGGTTCCGGTGCAACCATATTTGTTAGTAACCACAACAGTAAATATGTAAGTGCCCGCTGCTGTTGGTGCAAACACCGGATTGGCAGTATTATAATTACTTAATGTGCCACCGCTCCATGAATATGTGTAAGGCGCTCCACTTGCAGGTGCCGATACTTGTAGCGTAGTGCTTTGAGGGCCATAGCCTAAATAGATATTTGTAGGCACTCCCCCTGTATAAACATTAT
>JANOTW010000779.1:0-1821 GCA_031416575.1 Ferruginibacter sp. | reverse complement strand
AACCGATCCCTGCCGCCAGCGGATGAAAATTCCTTGATATATAGGCTTCCATATTATGCGTCAGTGCATCCATACCCGTTGCCGCGGTTATGAAAGGCGGCAGTTCCATCGTAAGTAACGGATCCGCAAAAACGATCTTCGCCATCAGTTTGGGCGCAAACAAAATTCTTTTCCTGTGTGTATCATCTTCCGAAATAATGGCGCTTCTGCCCACTTCGCTACCCGTGCCGCTGGTGGTAGGTACCGTAATAAAATAAGGAACCTCTTCCGTTACATATTGATCACCGCCAATCAGGTCATCATAATCAAACAGGTCACGGTGATGGTTAACGCGTAATACGATTGCACGTGCCACATCCATGGCAGCGCCGCCCCCAATACCAATGATACAATCCCTGTCACTTAGCTTATATGCATCGCCCCCTTTCAATACATCACTCTTCACGGGGTTTTTATGAATATCCGAAAACACTTCCACAGCGATTGATTTTGCCGCCAGGCTTTCTTTTATTTGTTTAAAAAAATCAAGGCCGCCCACCATCGGATCGGTAACCAATAATGGCCTGCTTAATCCATTAGCCAATAAATGCCCGGGCAATTCTTTTACAGCGCCGGCACCAAAGCGGATGGTGGTTGGAAAGTTGAATTGTCTTATGGTATTAAAATCGGTCATGCTTTTATTTTTGTTTTTATCCGGCCTAAGAATTTCTATTAAGCTTCAGTGGTGCCGTACTTCTAAACAAGCATTCTTTTTTTGTTGTCCGGGCTGAAGTATTTCATGGCATTCCCGAAAAAAATCGGGGTTTCGCAATACAGTTTTTTGTCCAAACTATATTTCATTTCTCAACATCGTTGCATCGCCCTCTTGTACTGAATACCATTGGGGATCTTTTCCTCCCGATGCATCGGGATAATTAGCGAAACACCAGCCGCGGCTTATTTGGGTACGCTGGTACATTTTATCACTATTCAGCAATGGTTGTCTGAACTATGATTCTTATGATTTTTATGATTACAATGATTTTAGGAACAGAGCAATTAAAAAATCAGTATTATCACAATAATAAAATTAACTATACAAATCACAATTAATCAAGTCAATCATAAAAATCATAGTTCAGACATTTTTATTTGCAATTTGTGCTGCAGGGTTGCCAACCTTTTAAAGGTTGGCAACCCTTAGTGGGGACATTGCAAATTAAAGGACGGCAACGTTCCTTTTATTTTAAAACTATCCCCCTTGAAGTAGTTTAAATTATAACACAATTAAAGATCCCCAATGGTATGCGGTACAAGAGGGCGACGCAACGATGTTGCCATGAAATACTTCTGCACGGACAATAAAAAAACATGACTGCATAAAAGCCCTTTGCAAAAATGCTTACTGGATTTTGTAAATCAGGACAACAATAAACTACCAATAAAAATTAAACGTTTCAACTAAATTATCTCAAGGTACCTTTTCAATTCCCAATCGGTCACCACTTTTGAAAACTGCCTCCACTCCCACTCTCTTGTTGCGGTAAAATGCCCCACGAATGTGGCCCCGAATAATTCCTTGGCGATGGGGGAGGCTTTCATGGCCTGTGTGGCTTCCCACAAATTTTTTGGTAATGTTCCGTTCTTCGTATCCGCATATCCGTTTCCGGCAGTTGCAGGCGTTTTCAGTTTCAGTTTATTTTTAATGCCATACAAACCGGAAGCAAGGCAAGCTGCCATTGCCAGATAGGGATTACTGTCGGAGCCTGGCACCCTTGTTTCCAGCCGGGCAGATTGGTTACTGCCCGGTATAGCACGCAATGCGGTGGTCCGGTTATCAAT
>JANOTW010000778.1:0-1592 GCA_031416575.1 Ferruginibacter sp. | reverse complement strand
GTGTGTAATTGCGGATGCTACGGGTGGCATACTGCTTTGCCAATAAGGTGTTGTGAAGCTGTTGCAGGCATTCCTGCGCTGCGGTAGATAGCGTTACTTTGCTATACTCGTTTTTTTTTAGACATATAATAGTTTTTAAATGAACTGCTAAGGTCGTATTTTTATGCTGTTCGTAATCCTTCACCGTAGGTGTCGGTTCAACAATGGGTTTTGTGCAAGTGCGGCTTGAGGTTGTATCAATCGGCAGTTCTGCATATCCGAGCTTTGGTTCGGGCTTGACCAACATCGCCAAACATTGGTTCTAAACATTTATCTTTAGCGGAAAGCCGGGCAGCGGTTACGGGCGGACGGAATTCTAATGCCACACCTGACACAAAGCCCTAACGTTAGCTGCAACCCTTTTTGACACACCGTAAAATTCAAAACGATTTTTTGACATGGCGACATTTTTGACAAGTAATGAACTCAATACTGCATTGGAAAACCTTTTTGAGTTTGCAGACGAACATTTGATTTTAATTTCTCCGTATATAAAATTACATGACCGTTATGCTTCGGTTTTAAGAACAAAGAAAGATAACCCTAATCTTAAAATCATAATTGTATTCGGTAAAAACGAAGACGACATTTCTAAGAGTATGAAGCAAGAGGACTTCAACTTTTTTAAAGAATTTCCAAATATTGAAATTCGTTACGAAAAACGGCTCCATGCTAAATATTATGCTAACGAGAGTTCAGCTATTTTGACTTCAATGAACCTCTATAATTTTTCGCAAGACAACAATATTGAAGCAGGTGTTCTTACTAACAGAAAAGGAATTTTGGGCAGCCTTACAAATAATTTAGTATCCAATGTTACGGGACAAGACACTTTAGAAAATCAAACTGCTTATTATTTTGACAGAGTTATTGAACAATCAACTCTCCTATTTCTAAAAGTTCCAAAGTATGAAAGCACTATGTTAGGACTTTCAAAACGCTATACAACATCTGTTATTGAGACGGACACACTTTCTGACTTTTTCAACAACAAGATTAAGAGTGACAGTTTCAAAAAAGAAGCTTTTGTACCTAAACCAACATCGTATCAATCTGTAAATCGACATGCGACAAATCAAATGGGCTTTTGCATTAGAACAGGTGTTCAAATTCCATTTAATCAAAAGCAGCCTATGTCTGACACAGCATTTCAGAGTTGGAAAAAATTTAGTAATAACGAGTATCCTGAAAAGTACTGCCATTTTTCAGGTGAGCAAACGAATGGTGAGACAACATTTGCAAGACCAATACTTAGAAAGAATTGGACTAAAGCTAAAGAAACTCATCGCTTGTGAAAGCCGACACAATAGGGTATGCAGCTAACATTAAGAACAATAGCCGAAAGTCCCCAGCAAAAGCCCCCCATTAAAAAACTGTTAATGGGGGGCTTTTGGTTATTGTTTGTTGACCGGCGCCTTGCAGGGTGCCACTGCTCCTTTACTGTAGGCAATTAGTAGCTAATGGTATTGCTGTAACCTGTGCAGAAAGGGCATCGCAATAAAAAGCAGCCACTGCTTTACTGCTTTGTTTTATGCCTGGTACATAGCTTCCCT
>JANOTW010000777.1:0-3391 GCA_031416575.1 Ferruginibacter sp. | reverse complement strand
CCCCCGGTTTCTTTTTCCAAAAAACCTTTTATTAGCGCAGACCATTGCAGTTCTGATAAACCTGCAATTGAGGCTATTGCTACCATGGAGTTCCTGATATTGTCAGTTGTTTTACCGGTGGCGTCATTAGGCATTTCATTCCTGCCATAATATGAAGCAGTTACTGTGTTTGCCTTTCTCCGAATAACGAATGAAGAAGTAGCTTCTTCTTTAAAAAAATGAGCGGTTTCATTTCCTTCGGTACCGGGATGGGTGGATGCCCGCAATTTCATCCCGCAACTATCTTCGTCTTCACTGGGATTAGTATTGTCTTCTATCAATTCTACCCTTACCCAATCGTATCCATTTCCTGTTGCAGGCCCGGGCCCGGGAATATCTATTTTAAAATAATCACCTTCCTTTGCCAGCCCGCTATCTTCCTCTCCTTTATCACCTGCCAATATAAATTCCGCACTGGCAGGGCCGGCTAACTTGTGCCATACCGCCGGGTTTAGCAATCTTTTACACGCCCGCTTAAAAGTATCCGCGGCTTCCTCTTTTGTTTCCAGGGTAACACTGTTTTCCAGGTTGATGTTTTTGCCTTTTATTTCCGGTGGTATTATTTCTTTTTGCATTGTAATATTTTTTTGAGTGAGAAAATTATGAATGTCTTTTAATTTAAAAGGTGAAATAGGGTGCAACCCAAATTGTCGCTTCTGCATTGACGCTGTGGTCGGTGAGGGGACCGGCCACGGCTGTTTGCCCTGGCTGGTGTCCCACCAGCCAGCGACAATTTGGGATGCACCCGTGAAATACTACGATTGTAATTTAATACAATTAACAAGCCAATGCCAAAGCGCAAAGGTTATTATGGAAAACAATCTTTGCATTTTTGTGGATTGGAGAAAGTGGGTAAAAATATCTCATTTAAAATAATAAAATTTGCTGTAAAATTTCCAATAACAACGTAATGAAAGATCCCCAATGGTATGTCTTTGAACCGAGCGTGGCAACGATGCTGCCATGCAAAACAAATGTTCGGAAACAAAAAATTGCAATTGAATTTAATGGAAATTCAACGAATTAAAACTGCTGCGCTTCAGTTTATTTTTATAAAAAACAAATCCCTTTTTTACCCCTTGCGCAGTAGAATCCGGGTATATCCACAAAATGTAACAAGTATTCTTCATTTATTTTTAACACTATGGTATCTTCGATTTTAATATATTAGGGAGGTTTTTACATTACCCGGATGTTGTTACAGCTAATTTGCCAAAAAAGGGAAATAGAATATGGCCAAAGTGTTTACGATTACGGAGGGTTTAGAAAATATGGGCGCCTTAAAAACGGGAGGCCAGGGTTCCGTTTATAAAGCGAGGCGCATTGGTGAAATAATCTCTGCGGTAAAGCTGTTACCAACTCCTATCCATTCAGAAACCAATGACGATAAGAATTTCCTCGACTTTCAAAATGAAGTACAGAAATTAAAGAAAGTTAACCAGGAGCCTAATCCACATGTAGTTAAGATATTGAACTCCGGCCTTACCGAGTCGGGGAACTTGCCCTTTATTGAGATGGAATTTATTGAAGGGCCGGATATGGAGGATTTACTGAAACCACCCTACGATCCGATATTCCCCATCAAGGAAATTATTAAAGTTGCAGACCAGTTATCATACGCCCTGGCCCATTGCCATAAAGTGGACGTAAAGCATGGTGATATAAAAAGCAACAATGTAAAATTTAATGTCAACACGGGCAATTACGTCTTACTTGATTTTGGGTTAGCGATCATGTCGGAAGAACAAAGGCGCACCAGTATGCGCCAGGCAGGGGCAATTGAATTTATGGCGCCCGAGCAAAATGAAGGAATGATGTTTTTTCAAACGGATGTTTACAGTTATGGCATTATTTTATTTGAGTTGCTAACGGGTGCGGTTCCTTTTCCATTGACCGATAAAGGGGAAACAGCCAGGAACAGGGTGATGGTGGCGCACATGGAAAGGCCGGTCCCCGATATTTTATCAAATAGGAGAGGGATGCTCCCTCAAAATTGGAGCGATGAAAAAAAAGAAAGGGAAATGCAGGTTCCCCAATGGCTGGTAGGCACGATTCGGAAATGCCTGGAAAAATCGCCTGACGGCCGGTTTAAAAATGGAATGGAACTTCACAAGTATATCGTTCATAACAGCACGCTGGTGGTAGTCGGCAAAGAAGCAAATGCATTAAACGCCACCATTTTGCAAAGCGAAAATGAACGGTTGAGAACCCTGGTAATCCAATTGCAGGAAGCTGCGAAAACCAGGGATTCAACTGCCTTGAACCCCCACAAGGTTTTGTCTTTAAACGAGGTATTATCAGCAAAGGGATTGGAAGAAACCGCGGATATGCCGGAAGTTGAAAAGCCGGTAACCAAAAGAGCTTCCATTGCCGGTATCCTTATCCTTTTGATTTTTTTAGCGGGAGCTTCGGCGCTGGTTTATAAATTCAGGGGAAAGCTGGGTATTTTTAAAACCCCCTCCGTTAGCATCATTGAGCCAGAGGTTGCCAAACCCATTGTGAAATATGGCCTGTACAAGATACTGGCGCCTAAGGCATATTTTCATAATACCCCGGATGAAAATACGAAGAGGTTGGCCTATATGATAAAATCCAGTGACACGGTTATCGCACTTAAGGAAACCAATGACTTTATTTATACTGAATTTTATAATAGTAAAAACCAGTTATCCAAAGGTTGGTTGCGTAAGAAAGATTTATTTAACCTCGATAAATTCTCAATTAGTACCAATAATTCCCCAGCAGTTAAAAATCCTGAAAATATTAAAGTTGAAAATGAATTAGGCAGGGCGGCAAATTTTTTAGCCGGGGAACAATACCCGGAGGCATTACTTATTTATAGTAAGCTGGCTAAAAAGGGTGTCCGGGAAGCCATGTATCAATATGGCGATTTGGCGCTAAAAGGTAAAAATGACGAAATTAATTGCCTGGAAGGAATTGAATGGATCAATAAGGCGGCCAACAAAAATTATACACCCGCAAAAAGAACGCTTGGCTTTTTATTTATGTTTGCAGGTAATGAAACAATCATGACGGGCAATGAATATATTGCCTGCCCTTTTAAAAAAGATTCAATTAAGGGCGCCCGGTTTTTAATAGAAGCGGTGTCGGAAGGTGATACAACCGCCATTCGTTTCCTGGAGCAGATAAATAAGAATAGGCCATAAGGAATTTTAATGAAAGGGTGAATAGGGTAAATAGGGTAAATAAAGTATACTGGTCAAGGGTTAAAAAAGTGAGTCACTGTTTTGTTGTCCCAACGAAGAAGCAGCTATGGGCATCATCGTTGTGTCACTCCCTTTTACCGCATACCATTGGGGATCTTTAATTGCGTTATAAATTAAAATACCGA
>JANOTW010000776.1:0-2397 GCA_031416575.1 Ferruginibacter sp. | reverse complement strand
GGTAGCAATATAAAAAAATCCTTTCCAGCCTACGAGGTAAGAAGTAAAGAGAAACGGTTTTATATTTTTATCAATGATGGGTACATTAATGTTGGATATGATGGTACATACGATCACAATACATACCGTAGCGATAATGGGCCCGATGGAATTGTCGGCGAATAGGGATAAGAACAATGACAACGCCGCGATAACCGTAAGCGCAACGGTGGCATAAGCAAATGCGGCAAGGTAACGCCAGGGCACATCATCCCTGGTGATGAGCAATATCTGGGATTCATCCCCTTTTGATCGAAAAATCAGCATATCATCTGCGCCGAAAATTAATAAACTGAAAAGCAAAGAAGTGATGGCCATCCATAATAAAAGTAAAACAGTAAAAATGGTGGCGGCCGCGAATTTTACCAATATCAATTGTGTACGGCTGATGGGTTTTGAGATCAGCAATCGCAGCGTACCCATATTCGCTTCGCCTGATATGGAATCCGCCGCTATCAATGCTACCAGTATGGGTACCTGTATCAACAAAGTGTTGAGTATGATGTAACACATGAAATAACCATTGATGGCCCTTACTCTTTCAAATTCAAAAGTATCTTTTACGCTTTGCAGCATCAGGTCCATATAGCTTTCTCCATCCGCCTTGAACGCGAACTGAAAAATAAATACAATCGCCGCGATGGCCGCAAAGGCGATATAGGTACGGGGCCGCCTGGAAATTTTGAATAACTCAATTCGCAAAAGGTTCAACATAGCCAGGCAGGGTTGTAAGTGATAAAAAATAATTTTCCAGGGAATGGCTTGAGTTAACAGACAACAGTTGCACATTCA
The DNA here is from genome assembly GCA_031416575.1 of Ferruginibacter sp. Taxonomy (GTDB): domain Bacteria; phylum Bacteroidota; class Bacteroidia; order Chitinophagales; family Chitinophagaceae; genus Ferruginibacter. The sequence goes on along the minus strand of JANOTW010000776.1, from coordinate 1,566 downwards.
TTGCAACCAGGTCGCTGATCAACTGCGGTACTTCTTCTTTGTTCATCATTAACCGAAGTTGTTTATCGTCCTGTAAAAACGAAACCCATTTTGTTTGTTTCAGTTTTTCTTTTGCGGCATCATTGTCATGTGTTTCAATTTGTATCAATGAATGGGCGGGGTCAAGCAGATCCGCTACGCTTCCTTCCACCATTTTTTTCCCTTTGTGAATAATGATCATACGGTTGGCGATCAATTCAATTTCACTTAACAGATGAGATGAAATTAAAACCGTTTTGCCCATTTCATTACTTAACTTCAAAATCAAGTTGCGCATATCGGCAATCCCCTGCGGATCCAATCCATTGGTGGGCTCATCTAAAATAATCAATGCGGGATCATGCACCAATGCTACGGCGATGCCTAAACGCTGTTTCATACCCTGGCTAAATGTTTTTACTTTGCTGCCGGCCCTTTCCCCGAGGCCTACCATTTGCAATTGCCGCATTAATAATTGCCTGGTAACTTTCATCCCACTCATCCTTGCGAATATGGAAAGGTTATCATAAGCGGAAAGATATTTGTAGAGATCAGGTTTTTCAATAACTGCACCTACACGTCGCAGTATTTCAGAGCGATGGGTACTTAATTTTTTTTCGAAAATATTTATTTCGCCCCCTGAAGGAGCCACCAGGCTGAGTAGCATACGTATAGTGGTGGATTTTCCGGCCCCATTCTGACCCAGGAAACCATATACATCTCCTTCATTTACCGTAAATGAAAGATCGTCCACAGCCCTGGTATCTTTAAATTGTTTGGAGAGATGACTGACCCTGATAATTGATGACATGTATTATAATATTGACAAAGGTAAAACGGATACAGCAACGAATTGTTCATTTGTAAAAAACAGTAAAATCAAGATTTTTAAAAAAAAATTGTAATTGTAAAATAAACCATTAGTTTTACCAACGAATATTGCTTACCACAAATTCTCCAACAAACCAATCAAGGCTTTCTCTAATTAATTTTAGCAAAAAGTTTTTAATCTCAATCCTGTAGAAAAATACATCCCACTTCCACTTATACTGTGCAATAAGCTGTTTGATTATTTTAATCATTCCTACTTACTTACCTCATTTTAAAAAACCACAGTATGAAAAAGATAATTTTTACATTAACAGTCCTTTCTTTATTTAGCTTAACAGCTCAACCTGTTTACAGTATTTCATTCACAAATCATAGTTTTAGCGGTAAAACGGATGATGGTGGCAAAAAGAAAGCAATAAGCATTGGATCCAACCGTGCATCAGGTAATATGCAGTTGCGTTTTACTGCTGACAAAGCAGGGGAAGCTAACATTACCATACTAAATAAATCCGGGAAAATTGTGTTGCAACAAACTAACGAGGTAACGAATAGCCTCAATACTATCCCACTAACAAGTGCCACCGGATTAGCCGAAGGATCCTATACGGTGCGTTTAATTTCAAATAATGAAACATATACTACCAGGTTTCTGATCTGGAAATAAGATCATTTGAATTGTAAAGGTTATCAACGAAAAACAATGAAGTGATGTGTTTG
>JANOTW010000775.1:0-4807 GCA_031416575.1 Ferruginibacter sp. | reverse complement strand
GCCATATTTGTTTAAAAGACTGGTTTTTTAAATTACCCAGCTGATGAGCAGCGTCTTTATCAAAGCAGCAGGGCACTACCAAACCATCCCAGGTTATCACATTACCTTGTTGCATTTTCCAGCAGCGGTTGGCCAATTTGTTTTTGGCTGTATAGCTGCCATCCGCATTTTTTTTATACCGGCTATATTTATCAATAGTAGGTATAAGGTTATTGGGATCTGTTTCATACTCATACACCTGGGCGGTTTTAAAACGTACCTCATCCACACCTACTTCTTTGGCTAATCTTTTAATATCTTCTATCTGGTGTTCATTGTGCTTTACCACCAAAAACTGAAAAAATACAAAAGGTGTTTTACTGTTGAGCGCTTTTTTCCACTTTACAATATTTTTAGCCCCTTCTATTACTTTATCAATATTGCCGCCAACCCGGTATTGTTTGTAAATATCCTGTGTAGTTCCGTCTATTGAAATGATCAGCCTGTCCAACCCGCTTTCTACGGTTCTTTTGGCGGCTGCATCATTTAAGTAATGCGCATTGGTGGATGTGGCGGTGTAAATACCTTTACTGCTGGCGTATTTTACCATATCCAAAAAACCAGGGTTTAAATAAGGCTCACCCTGGAAATAGAAGATAAGGTAAAGTAATTCTTTATGAATTTCATCAATGGTCCTGGTGAAAAAACCCTTTTCCAACATCCCGGTCGGGCGGCTAAAAGCCCTTAATCCACTTGGGCATTCGGGGCAGCGGAGATTGCAACTGGTGGTAGGCTCAAAAGAAATGGAAACCGGGTAGCCCCATTGAACAGGCTTATTCAATAACCTGCTGGCATGGAAACTGCCCAGCACTTTTATACCATTCCAAAATCTTTTGAAAGTTAATTTACTCGCAAGATTAATACTATCGTTCCAGTTAAATTGGGGCATACCTGCAAAATTACTGGTATTTAATCTTTTGAAGCGCTATACCCGCCAAATGAAATTTATTTACCGAATTTAATATTCAGCCGGAGCCTCTGTCATATCATTTCCCAAATCATCCGGGAGGATAACTTTCTCTGATGCAAAACTCAATTTATTCTTAGCGAACATTTCGTAATTATGAAAAATTACATTCAATGTAATAAAATTCATTACATACGCCCTTGTTTCGGCAGGCAGGTGATTTTTTATGTCCCAAAAAGTAGGATTGGTTTTACCGCTTCTTTTCATTGCGGTCCATACATTTCCAATTCCGCAATTATAGCTTGCTACTACCAGCAACCAGTTGTCACCGAGGTTTCGCCTTCTGTCACGCAAATAACGGGCGGCGGTATGGGTGGATATACTAAAATTTTTACGGTCATCCTTTTGTTTGACTATGGATTTGCGCAGCTTATTTCCTTTGCCGCCTTTATGCTTTATGAGTTTTTTCTTTTCGGCCCTATTCAGTTGAGCCATATATTTCATGCCATATTCCCTGGCCACTTCATCCATAATTTGCCAATAGCCCACTGCTCCTGCTTTGGAAACGGCGTTTCCGTTGTAGGCTGATTCTAATGGTAATAAAATTTTCAACTCTGGCGGCAGGTTGTATTTCTTTAACACAGTTGCCGCTTTTGGTAAATAATTTTTGCCCTTAGTGTACATCCTGACAAGATAATCTCTTCTGCAGCTACTGAATTTTTCAATATAGGGTAGCATTTCTTCCTCGTTGCCTTTTAAAATTTCGGGAAAAACCACATTGGATTTTCTAATTATATACCTGGGCCCTGCCTTTTTTTCCAGTGAAGCCAGTAAAGGCTTTAATATAGTATCTACTTTACTTTGGGCGGAAACGCTTTGGATAGCGAATAATAAAAATGTAATGATGAAAAAGAGAAATGATTTATTGAATGCCCTTGAAAGGCTTATTTTGGATACCATACTTATACATTTTATATGTTATACAATAGGGTTTACAAAACTAACGGGCTATCTTTTTAATTATTGCCTGGTTAATTACCGGGCCTGTTTTATTAACCATTTTATAACCTAATTGGATCCCAATCAAGCTTTTCACTTTTCCCGCTGTCACGTTTTAAATAAGAAAGCCCCAATATGGGAAACAGCGCCCACATAAAATATGGCTATTTATACTACCCAACGGATAAAAACGTGAATAAGATTTTTTGTCCGGGCAGAGAACAATGTGGTACATTGTTGCATCGCCCTCTTGTACTAAATACCAATGGGCAACTTTAATTACGTTATAATGAGCGGTTCTTTAGGCTTAGTTAATGAAGTGGCAGAAGACCTCCCCTTTTGGGGTTGGGGGCAAAACAGGGCCTTCAAACTATGCCTCCCTTTAAAAAACAGTTCGCCCTTTGAAAATAAATGACCTGTAAATTTTTCTTCCCGATGCATCGGGATTAATAGTGGAACATCAGCCCCGGTTTATTTGGGTACTTGCCCCGATTTTTTATCGGGGCATCCCGATGTTACACTTGAATCGGGAGTACTGAATACCATTGTGGACCTTTAATTGTGTTTTAAATTAACCATTTTTACCCCCTTAGGGGATGGGGGTAACCTGTTTTATTTAAAACAAAATTTTCACTGATTTACCCGTTGTGCAGTATTATATTTTTGATGAATTACAATATTGCCACGATGGCGGAAATTTTGAAGGAATCCACCCGGTTGGGCGGCAATACCCCAAAATTTATCTTTTAATATAAATGGTTTTCTGCATTTTTACAGCACGTGGCAAAAAAGAAGAAAAAACAGTTTACCGGCACATTTACTTTAATTTTATTAGTGTTGGCCGCCATGGCTGCCGGCACCTGGTATGTTACCAATTATATAAACAGGCCCAAATTTGTTCGCTATCCCGCATTTGGTATTGATATTCCGGTTAATTATGCTATTCATGGTATTGATGTAAGCCGGCACCAGGCGGTTATAAACTGGAAAGATGTAAAAGCCATGCAGATACGAAATGTGAAGATCGGGTTTGGTTTTATGAAAGCCACCGAAGGAATAGAAAGCGTGGATGGCCGTTTTAGAAAGAACTGGTTTGAAGCAAAGAAAGCCGGCATACCACGTGGCGCTTACCATTTTTTTAATGCCGGCAAAAGTGGTAAAGCCCAGGCGGTAAATTTTATAGGAACGGTTAACCTGGAAAAGGGTGACTTGCCCCCGGTATTGGATGTAGAACAAATAAGGGGTACCAGTGTGGCTAATTTGCAGCAAAGGGTAGGCGATTGGATAAATGCGGTTGAAAAACATTACAAAGTAAAACCTATCATTTACACCAATGCCGACTTTTATGAAAACTATCTTGCCGGAAAGTTTGATGATTATCCGCTATGGGTGGCTCATTACCTCGTAAAAGATAAACCGCGTATAAAAAGAAACTGGATCTTTTGGCAACACAATGAAACGGGCAGGGTAAACGGAATAAATTCGTTTGTTGATTTTAATGTTTTCAACGGCGACAGCACTGATTTTAATAACCTGTTGATAAAAGATTGAAAGCGATTTGTTACTTGAATTTTTAAATACCTGAACATAATTATTCAATATTTTGTAATAAAAGCATGGAGCCTGAAGTAAGGGAATTTTTAATTAAAATAGTGCAGTCCATGTCAATGGGGATGCTTTGGTTATTAATCAACATGACCATTGGCATATACTATGGGTTTGCTTTTTTTGAGGGAAGCCCGACAGCAGGTAACTATATATATTACACGGCATTCCTTATTTCGCTTACATTGCTGATTTTATATTTGAGAAAAAAATGGAAGGGCTGGCAGGAAATAAATTATTAATGGACATGAATGCATTAACTGCTATGGTCCGCAACGATAACCCAATTATTTTTCACTTTACGGAATAGCAATGTAAACGCCCCGCCAATATTTCCAATGCTTCTTGTTAAATGCCATTTGCCCACTACGAAAAAGTACGTTACCGATAAACGTTTTACTTCAAGCAATTCAAAATCCAGTTTTCCCATCGCAACGGTATCAGGGTAATTCTTCTTATAATTATCCATTGTTTTTTGCCAACCCCAGGTAACCCCGCTTTTACCGATAAACATCAATGAATCACTTTTCCAGTAAGTATTCATAAAAGATGGTATGTCGCCATCATTCCATTGCTTTGTTTGTTCGGCTAATAAATTCCTCACAGCCATTTCGTCTTTACTTTGTGCAAAGGATACGGTAACAAAAAAAAATAAAAGGATAAATATGACAGGCTTCTTTTTCATTATTAATATTTTAAAGCTCAAGGTAATAAATATTGAACTCCTTGCCCCGCCACTGAAAATAAATGGCTTCAAAGGGTAATATCATTTAGTGAAGAAATAATGAGAAATTCAATTCGTCCCGTTCGGGACGATATGTGGGTAGAAGAATAATGATAAGGTAATTCGTCCGTAGGAACGACATGTGAAATGGATTATGAGGTTTATACCAAAATTGGTTGAAACTGAAGTAAAGCACATACCAATCCTACGGATCGAAAAAACATATCCATTAATTGATTGCTACCCACATACTGTTCCTACGGACCAAAATAACAATTTCGCTTAACTAAATGACATTGCCCTTCCCGAAAAATGCCGAAAGGTCGGCACAGGTCGGGATGTTCCAAAAGGGGATGTCTTCTGCCACTTCATTAACTAAGCCTAAAGAACCGCTCATTATAACGCAATTAAAGTTGCCCATAGGTATTAAGTACAAGAGGGCGATGCAACGATGCTCCACATAGCTTCTTAGCCCGGACAAAAAATATGGTTGTATGGAAGGGTTCCGATACGCTTCGCTATCGGGATAGACT
>JANOTW010000774.1:0-1767 GCA_031416575.1 Ferruginibacter sp. | reverse complement strand
CTGGAATTTCCCGCCTCCAAATCCAAACTAAGCTGTCTTTAGCCGAAGGATTATTCCGGTTGGAAATATCCATTGAAGCAGTATCCTTTGGTAGCGATTTTTGCGTTGTGTCTAAAACTCCTTTGGAAGTAAACCCGGATTTAGAAACGGGATTCTTTTTTATAGAAGTTTTAGGAACTGTGGATTTTTTGTTTCCTTGTTTGATTTGTGCTTGACCAACAGTACTGAAGAGTATTAGCCATACAACTAAAAGTAGACGTTTCATAATGTTTAAGTTTTAGTTTTATCAATGATGCGATATGAGGAGTTCAAGGTGACGCACAACGCAGCAATTTACGCAATTGTAAGCAATTGCAATTATTTTTTATCTGTTGAAAATCAAATGATTAGTGTTATGCAATTTTAAATTGTCGGTTGCGACAATCTGCTACCACTCTATACCCCCGTTTTTCCAAATATCATCTATCGGGCTTTTAATATTCACCAAATCTTTTCTTGCTACGTGCAAATAACGTAGGGTTGTCCTTATATCAAAATGACCCAACAGCTCCTGGATGTATTTTACATCTGTTCCTTTTTCTAACAAATGGGTAGCAAAACTGTGGCGCAAACCGTGAAAAGTTATATGTTTTTGTATGCCTGACAACCTCCTTGCTTTAGAAAATATCGCCTGTGCGCTTCTGTCACTGTAAGCATTTCCCCTTATAAAGCCTTCAAAAAGATACGTTAATGGCCTCGGTTTTAGTTCCTTTACGTAACTTCTTAACACATCCAATACCATGGGGCTAAGCATTACATACCTGTCTTTATCCCCCTTTGCGCTTTGTACGAATATTTGCATCCTGGCCGCATCTATATGGGTTAATTTTAAGTTAGTTACCTCGCTAACCCTAAGCCCGCCACTGTAAGCTGTAAATAAAATTGCCTTATGCTTTTTGTTTTTTATCGCATTAAATAATTTGCCCATTTCACTTTCCGCTAATACATTTGGTAAGGTTAGCGGCTTTTTAGCCCTGGGCAGGTTTACAAAAAATTTCTCCCTGTGCAGTACCTGTTCAAAATAATATTTTAACGCGTTAAGCCTGCTGTTAAGTGTATTGGCGCTTAATTGTAGTTCGTTAACGCAGTACAGCATATACCTTCTTATTTCCTCACCCGTTAAAGTTTCTACCTGTTTATTGTTTAAGACCTGTAGCAGTTTATTAAACTCGTTCTTGTATGTTTTAATAGTGCTTTCCGGGTTACCAGCCAGTTGCATCGTTTCTACCATGCGTATCAGTTGCGAAAGATTTTCATCGCTGATATCGTATGTTTTAAGGTTTACATGAGCAAGCGCAGGCTGTTCCGCGGCGTCTTCTTTAATTTGTACTATTTTTTTTCTTTTTTCAAGATATTCCCTGAATGCCGTTGATTCTACTGTTGCCGCATCTTTGATACCCTCCAATAATGCCGTATAATTTTCCCTGCACAATGGTAAATACCAGCAAGCATGGGTTTTGCTCCACTTTACCCCTTTAATTTTTCTTACCAGCAAATTTAAAACCCTGTCATTTTCAAAACAAATACCCATTTGCTCCTTACCGTGGTGAAAGAACGCCCTTAGTGTAATGGTTGACATAATTGACAGGTTTAAAAAATAAGTTGTGTTAGGTTATTATTAAATGGGCCCAAAGTGATAACACGAATTTTAAAAGCACGAATTACACGAATTTTAAAACACGGATTACACGAATTTTAAAACACTAATTACACGAATTATAAAACACG
>JANOTW010000773.1:0-1967 GCA_031416575.1 Ferruginibacter sp. | reverse complement strand
TTTTAAGAGTTCCGGTGTGGAACCCCCCGGGGAAGGTGGTAAACTTCATGATCATATTTAGTTGGTTTTATTTGATGACCAAATATACAACTTAATTAATTGGTTATCAAATAATTATGCCTTATTTTAATAGCATTGGTGGGGACACGAACCACGGCGGCGGAACTTTAATTGCGTTTTATGATGAGAAACCAACACTTCTAAGTTTGCCAAACCCAAATCAGGCTAATCAAACAAATCAGTTATAATCAGCGGTTCAGACATTGTACTGAATACCATTGGGGATCTTTAATTGCGTTATACCGGGCGGTTCATCAGGCGCTGGTAATGAACTGGCAGAAGGCCTCCCCTTTTTGAACATCCCGGCCTGTTCCGACCTTTCGGCATTTTTCGCGAAGGCCTGTCCCGTTTCATCGCATTGGTGTCAAGTTAAAATATTCTTTTAAAACAATCGGGTAACAAATGGAGTAGCCACAAGCAGTAAATTAATTAAGCCACCATAAATTTCAATACTTATTGATGTGGCACACCAAGTGAAAAGAGGTAGGGAAAAGTACCGGTTTAATTATCGAACTAATAAAATTGTTCCTTGCCTGAATATTTTTTTCCCGAAAGGGGCTTGTATTTCCAAATGATAAATATACGCACCCTGTGATTGGGGCACACCTTTAAACAAACCGTCCCATTCATTATTCGAGCCACCGGATGTAAAAACTATCTGGCCCCACATATTATAAATCCGTAAGTGTGTCAAGTTATAATCATCAGGCATAAATATCCTGAACTTATCATTCTTTCCATCACCATTTGGTGTAAACGCATTTGGAATATATAAATTATTATACACTTTTACCTGAACCTCATCAGAAGCAGAACCGCAACCTACTGTTGAAAGTACATTTAAAGTATATGTACTATTTACCGTTGGATAAACGAGGGGGGTTATCAAACTGCCATCGTTCATTGATAATGCAGGCGCCCAATAATAATTAACTGCTGTTCCTTTTACAGAGGCATTTATTTTGGCCGTGTCGCCTAAGAGAATAGTCTTATCCGGACCGGCATTTACGAGCGGGTTCCTGTAAACATCTATTTGCAGGAACGCGGAATCTTTACAGCCATACCTGTTTGTGATCAGCACTTTATAATTTGTTGAATCAACAGGTGTGGCAACAGGATTCGCAATGGTGTCATTTGACAATCCTATTGAAGGTACCCACTTGTAACCTACAATATCCGCGGCTGAAGCAAAAAGCTGTTCGCTTTTACCCTCGCAGATTGGATATGAAGGCTGCACGGAAATTGTAGTGCCGGGAAAAACTTTTAAATAGAAAGTGTCTAAAGAAACACAGCTAAAATAAAATGTCTCTTTCAGTATATATAATCCGGTGTCTTTGTACTGAACATTTGGGACAGTTGCTTTAGGTTGAACTGAATTAAAGCCGTTAGGGCCAGTCCATAATATCTGAAGTGCCGTTAGGTCCGCTTGTGGAAAGTAAAAATCTTTTCCCAGGCATCCGGTTATTGTTTGAGGCGCTGAATATGCAGGCAAAGGATGTACGTTGGAGTATATGATATTTGAAACAATCCTGCAGTTAAGGGAATTAATATTTCCTCTTTCAGCTATGCATATCCTGTACAAAACCACATTCGAAAATCTATGCGGTACCGTATAATTGAGCGTTGTTTCACCGGTGATATCCACCCATGACTTTCCCGTATCCGCACTTCGTTGCCATTGCAGGACAGGATCCGCGAAACCAGGCGTGTATATTGCATTTAATACCCAGGGGACATTAAAATCCCCACACACATCAACGGGCCCGGCACTGCCGTTAACCGTAGCAGAAATAACAGATGGGCTACAGGGCCTAAGCGTAATGTCATCAATGGCAAAAGCATTGCCACAACCAAAATCCGGATTGATAGTAATGCTTATAATTGCATCATTAATATTTGGCGGCGCC
>JANOTW010000772.1:0-19410 GCA_031416575.1 Ferruginibacter sp. | reverse complement strand
TCAGCCTTTTTATAGGCATGGTTTATTTTACTACCTGATTACTATTTCCCAATTTTTTAGACTGTAATTGCTAAATTAAAATATGGCGGTTTTTATTAACCCCTTGTATCTCAGCATTTTATATGAACTATTGTATTTGGTGACATTTTTGGAATACAAAATATTTGATGTAATTTTACCGCCATAAATCATTTTAGTTATGAAAAATAAACCATCATTGCCTAATCTTGATCTAAGTTTATTAAACGTAAACGACAACGATAGTGTTTCCCAAAAATTTTGTATGTTAATCGAAGGTGTATATGGCCTGGGGGTGAAACACAGTTTTACAAAGTATGATTATACCGAACAACGATATTATCAGTTGTTGAAAAATTTTAAAGCCGCTGGGAGCAGTAGTCTTATTGATCAAAAACGAGGCCCCAAGAAAAACTCCCGCAGAAACGAAAAAATTGTGCAGCAAATTATCCGTCAAAGGTTTCTGGATCCAAATGCCTCCGCGGCTGTTATTACGCAAAAGCTAAAGCAAACGCATTTTTCTATTAGCCTTCGCAGTGTGGAACGTACGATTGAGCAATATGGCCTTCAAAAAAAAACTCTATCAGTTAAACCCGGATAGCGAAGGCAAGGCTGTAATTATCCAACAAACGAAAAGAGAAAAGAGAAAAGCATCGGTAACGATGCAAAGCAATGAGCGCAATGTCCGCGAAATACTCTGTAATAAACTCTCCGGTACCCAGTTGGGCTTATGGTTACTGGTGCCGGAATATTTACGCTTAGGTGCGTGGGATTTGCTTCAAGGTTGTTTTTCTAAAACAACCAATGATAACTTAAACGCACGGATCGCTTTGCAGTTGGTTAATGAGGCGGCACTCTGTGTAAACAGGGTCAGGGAAAGGGGTTCGTTATGCAACCAGGGTTTTTCCCTCGTCAATGGCTTATCCTTTCTTGCAGCCGATGAAACAGTGCATGAATTACTTGATATGCACCCTGTGCAAACTTATGAACAATTGCAAATAACACTCATGCAACTGCGGGGATTACAAGGTCATTATAGCGAACAGCATATTATAGCCCTTGACCCGCATAGGATAAATTCGGCGACACAACGTATAATGCCCCATAAAAAGAAACGCCCAAATGAAGCTGCCCATAAAATGATGCAAACCTTTTTTGGGGTGGATGCCTTTACTGGCCAGCCCCTGGCTTTTGCCCTTGGCTCCAGTGGAAAAAACTGTAGCCCCGCCACCATGCAACTAATAAGCATCATTGAACAAGGTGGCCTGAAAGAAGCGCTTTTTATAGCAGACAAGGAACATTTTACCCAGGAAGTAATCGACTACTTTTATCAACATCCCACATTTGATATATTGATGCCGGCACCGGAAATTAAAAAGATAACCAGCAGTTTTGATGAATTGGAATACGATCCGGTTTGGGCCGGATATGCACTTGCCGAAACAACCTTCAACTTTGACGAAAACCCAAATAAATTGAAATTAATAGTTCAGCGGCAGGGAGAGCAGAAAGATAAATATACCTACAAGCCATTTTTAACCACATCCAACAAAAACCCTGTTGACTTACTTACACGAATATTTCCTGAACGCTGGACAATAGAAGAGTTCTTTAACTTTAATGGCGATATGGGCTGGAACAGGGCTTCCACCTTTAATCTCAATATAAAATACGGAAAACAAACACTCGCATTAATAGCACAGGCTGCCACACATCAACTGAAAAACAAACTTCCGGATAATTACAAAACCTGGACTGCGCAACATACTGCACAACAGGTACTGACAAATATGGAGGGAGATATTCGGGTAGAAGATGACACAATTATTGTAACCTATTACCGGGACCATGAAAAATTAAACCTCAAACAAAATTTTGAAAACTTGCCACAGATACTTCAATCGGAAGGAGTCAACCCTAAAATTCCATGGCTTTTTGATTTTAAATTGGACTTTAGATGTAAATAACCAAAATAAATAGGGCCTATGAAAAGGCTGATTATTTCGGGATTATTAGCAAAACATCAGCCGTGGATTATTTGGAAACTCGTACATTTTATCCCTATTCAGCAATGGTTGCCTGAACTATGATTTTTATGATTTTTATGATTACAATTATTTTGGCAACCGGGCAATTAAATAATCACTATTATCACAATAATAAAATTAGCTATACAAATCACGATTAATCAAATCAATCATAAGAATCATAGTTTAGACATTTTCTTCGCCTTAAATATTGGGGTATCATTCTACCGGACTTTGCTTGGTAATGAAAACCAAAACTGGATAGTACGGAAAATTGCTTCAACAAAATAAAAAGTAGGGTGGGCTGTGCCGGGCTCGAACCAGCGACCCTCACGTTGTCGACGTGATGCTCTGAACCAACTGAGCTAACAGCCCCGAAAATTTTAGGGTGCAAAATATAAAATATAAACTTATCAACCTTATTTGTTTACCCCTGAAGTTATGGGGAGTATCAAATTCAAAAGGCGGTTTCCCTGGCTACCCTATTTGGAACAGGAGTTTCTACCGCATCGGCACGTAACCATTTGTGCGATTATTCTCAACAAATAACGTGGGTAAAGTTCCCCAATGGTATGCAGTACACGAGGGCGATGCAAGGATGCTTATTCAGGGCCCTGATGCCTGGACAAAAAAAATAATAAAGCATGCCCTTTAAAACTGCGATAAGCAGAAAATGGACAGCCTGCCGTGTATCGTTCCTAATGGAACACGGATTAAAAACATTCCTATGGAATGTTATCCTTGTGGTACCTGATCAGCGGATATTTTGTATTACCCTTTGCATAAAACCAGATAATGTGGTTCATCGTATCATCCTCTCCGCCGTCTATTTCATTGAAAACTTCGTGCAGTGACTGGAGGGCATACTTTCTTTCTTTTCCCCGCAGGGCCTGCAGGCCTTTGTTCATTTCATCAAGTGGTACATTATTGGGCAAGGCGGTAAATGCTTTGGCATTTTTTGTGGTTTGGAAACAGTCTGTCATCAGCCTGGCGGTAGCATCTATTACATTCATGGGGGGCAGTGCCAGAATCTGCTCAATGGTTCTTAGCATAGAGGTTTGGTTGTAATTGGCCGGCACCAGTTTTCCGGTACTGTATGGGCTCACCGTAAGGCCAATGGTCCTGTAAGCGGAAATATGGTCCCAACCGCTTTGGGAGTCATCCTGTGTAATGAATATGACGGTTGAATCCCAGTACTTGCTTTTGGTGATCATTTCCACTATCCTGCCCACAGCCAGGTCATTATCAGCAACCATGGCATTGGGTGTGGGGAAGCCGGGAGAGGTGCCTGCACTGTGGTCATTCGGCAGGGAGAGGATCATGAGGTTTGGAAGGCTGCCGCCCTGTTCATATTGTTTCCATTCCTGTATAAAGATATCAGCCCGCTGCTGATCGCTGAATGCGATATTATCACAATCGGGAAATGTGGGGGAGATGATAGGGCGTATCCTGGCGATGGTGCTTACGTTGTGCCAATCAGGCTTTCGTCCTTCCTTGTAACTTTTATAAAGATCGGCCCATTTCAGGTTTCTGTCGTACTTCGTTTCACAGGCTTCTCCATATATCCTGACGGTCTTTCCATGATCCAGCGCCTGGTTCCAGATGAAACCGCTCTTATTATAAACCAGTGCATCTTCCTGGCGATGGGGATAACTACGAAACCATGCCCGAACGTTTTTCTGTACATAGTCTGATACCATGCCGGCATCCGTCCACTGGTGCCCCTCCGCCGATGATTTGCCGGATGCGTAATAATCATCCATCCAACCATACTTTTTTGCCAGGGCATGCATATTGGGCGTTATTTTTTCACCGAAGATGCAGAGGGAACTGTCGCCTTTCCCTTCAGCCATATCTCCAAAAACCTGGTCATAGGTTTTATTCTCCTTGATGATATATACCACGTGTTTAAAAACGGAAGGCTCTCCCAACCGCTCCGGAACGGGTACCGGCGCCATGCCTGTGCGGGGCGGCAATTGCAACTGGTCTGTCCGGTTCAGGAGATTCAATTGGGCTACTTCCCGTGTATATCTTTCGAGGGTTGGTTTATCGGGGATGGGGATGATGCTGACCGAAGCCAGTTGGTTGTGAATTGATCTTGCTTTGCGGTTAGGGTCAATTACGTTGGCGCCATCGGATTCAAGGTTGGTAACCACCAGCCGGCCCGGCACTAGCTTTAGCCCGCCGGGGTATGCTTCCGTTGGGATATACCCATGTACCCGTGATTTGCCTTTCCCGTTTAACGATGCATTTTTCCCCAGGTAAACAACTGCTACCGCATTATCAAATCCGTTGGCAACGTACAAAATTGTATTGTCCGCATTCAATTCCAGCGCATTGGGTGTACTTCCCTGTAAACTGTATTTTCCCTTTAGCAGCCCCACGTGAATGTTTTCGGAAATAGTATTTGTTTTTGTATTGATAACCGAAATCTCATCACTTGAACCATTGGAGACGTAAACATACCTGCCATCCTTTGATGCTTTTACAGCATTAGGGTGCAGGCCTACATTTATTTCCTGCATCTTTTCGCCGGTAGTGGGATGGAATACCGTTACTGTGCCTGTTGAGGTGGCGCCTGTACGTGGATCCGTATAGGCAAGCCCCCAGGGAACCCCTGCTCTTTCCTTTGAACTGTCGGTAGCGGTACCGCCCGCCCAGTTGCTGACATAGATACTGCCATTGGCCATCGCAACACTATATGGTGCAACACCAGTGGCGGTTCTCCAAACGATGCCCCTGTTGCTCCACCGGATCTTTAATAATTCGTTGTTGCCATTAAGGACCACATAAAGGTATATCGCTCCATTTTCCGTGGAAACCGCTATCTCATTGGGAATAGCATTTGTTGCGGGGCTTATTTTTTCAATGGGTATCCCTGAAAAATTCCGGAAACCATTGGCCCATTCGGCGATCATCAAAGCTGCACGCCCGCCTGCTCTTTCGGCCGCACTCCACAAAACCCAGGTCTTTCCTTTTTCGGTGAAAGACCGGATGCCTGAATAGGTACTCATATAACTCTTGTACCGGGGGATATCCGAATAGCTCCATCTTGCGATGATTGTTTTGCTGATGGCATCCACCGCCAAAATACCGTACCTGTCTTCAATCACCACTTTACCTTCTTGTGATAATTCCGCCACATCCAGTGCATGGTTTTCCAGTTGCGGATTGCCAAAACGGATCACATCGCCTGCCGACCGGATGATGCGGTTGTAAGGCATCAGCCAAAATGAATCATTTTGCTGCACCAAAAAATCGGAAAGCGCCGCAATATGATCCGTGTTTATATAGTCAACTTTCAGTTTTATAAATTCTTTCCATGCCCCGGTAAAATCCGGGCTTGCCCAAAAGCGTATTGGTTTGTTTAAAAGGTGCGCTTTATTCACAAGCTTAGTTATTATTCGCCTGGCAGAATCAGGAAGCGGGCCATTTCCCTGCCAGCGGCTGTATTTACCAAAATCATCACTCAACATGGCTATCCTTGCTAAAGCTGCATTACTATATTCTTTGCCGGCACTTCCATCAAACCAAATATAGGCAGGATAGGCGCCATACAATTTTTCATCAGGACGGTTGCCGGTGATGACGATGCGTACCGATCTGTTATGGATGATGGAGGGGAATTTTTTTAATAAATCAACCAACGAATTCAGCGTATGAACCCCGTCAGTTTTCAGGTCAATGAGAAGTTGCAGTTTCCGGCTGCTATCCTGGTAGGCATACCCGCCATTCCTTTCAATACATTTTGACAGGGGAACCAGGTACATGCCTTCCAGTGTGCGCCTTTTCGTTAAATCCACAGGGTCGTGGGCCACCAGCAGGAGGCCGCCGGCCAGATAAATATCAGTTTCGATGGAGCCGAACTGCTCATTGTAGGCTCCGAAGAACGGGTTATGCTGTCTGTAATCATTGTGTGAATGTGCGTTGGCAGCGGTATATATAAGTGGTTGCCCGAAGGTGGCTGCAAGATTAAAACAACCGATTGGAATCAAAAAAAACTTAATTGCCTGCATGGTAGTATTTTAATTATTTTAGAAAATTTAAAGCCAGTGGCCAGTGAGGCACAGGTCACGGCGGGGCTGCCCCTGGCTGGTGTCCCACCAGCCAGCGACAATTTGATATGCACCCTAAATTAGGAAATCCTGCCTTGCCGCAAACTGAAATGTATTTTTTTTTATTTTTGTCCAGGCAACTGAGCGCAGGATAAGCATCGTTGCGTTAATAATCCCGATAGTGTATGCGTATCGGGACACACTTCTATACAACCATATTTTTTTTGTCCGGGCTAAGAAGCTATGTGGAAAATCGTTGCATCGCCCTCTTATACTGAATACCATTGGGCAACTTTAATTGCGTTTTATTGAGCGATTCTTTAGGCGCAGTTCATGAAACGCAATTAAAGTAGCCCATTGGTATGATATTGCCGTTAAGGCGTTAAGGCGTTTTAATGTGTTGAACAAGAAAATAGTTATCAATTATCAAAAAACGTCTTAACGGCTAAACGGCATACATCATTAAGTACAAGAGTACCCAAATAAACCGGGGCTGATGTTTCGCTGATTATCCCGATGCATCGGGAGGTAAAATTTACAAGTCATATCTTTTCAAATGGCGAACTATTTTTTAACGGGAGCAATAATTTGAAGACCCTGTTTTGCCCCCGTCCTCCCGATGAATCAGTACAGGCTTTCCCGAAAAATGCCGAAATGCCGGCACAGGCCGGGATGTTCCAAAAGGGGAGGTCTTCTGCCAGTTCATAAAATGCGTCTGATGAATTGCTCAGTATAAAGCAATTAAAGATCCCCAATGGTATTCAGTACACGAGTGCGACGCAACGATGTTGAGAAATGAAATATAGTTTGGACAAAAAACTGTATTGCGAAATCCCGACCTGTGCCGGCCTTTCGGCATTTTTATCGGGAATCCCATGAAACAATTCAGCCTGGACAACAAAAAAAAATAATGATTGTATGGAAGCGATGCGACCCTGTCTGACTGTGTCAATCAGACTGGACAAGCTGCCAACTGTATAAAAGAAAAAAATGAAGTTGAGCCGCTTATGCAAATTTCACTGCATATCATGAATGTAGATTATTGGCCTGATAGTGGAATATGTTTGGTGTGTAATTGCGGTAAAAAATGCTGTGCATAACTTTTTGAAAAATGAGTAAAAAAACCGGGAAAAAAATTTGCAAATATGTGTTTCAGAGATGTACCTTTATATCCTGATTGAGAAGCAGGGTTCGTAAAAAGATCAGGTAACTCAAGCAGGAGCATCAGGTTAGTAAGTATTACGAACTAAGCAATTAGAAAGTAAGAAAACCAATTTGGTGCTTTTTTTATGCCTTTCCATCAGCAATGAAGTTTTTTTCTTTTTATCAATTCATTTGGCAACCCTAAAGTTGTTTAGAAATAGTTTTACTAATCCGCCTATTTTTCATTTTACTTTATTCAGGGAATACAATTTACTCACAGCGCTTATTGTAGAAATTATTCACCATCCAACAGGGAATAATATTATTTCTACCCGACATTCCATGCAATTTCCGATTGGCACGTTTTTCCTTAATCATTATTACAATAAAAACTTTATACATGGAACCACAAAATGAAAAATCCCCCCTTACGGACGAAAAAAAAGCAGCTACTTTTATTGAGAATGAAGGGCTTGATGAAAGTCCAAATGAAGCTACATCTGAAAATGATATATCCCCCCTGGAATTGGAATTGCTGAATGGTGCAGGCATTAATGAATCAGCCGGCGATGATGATGTGCTGCTGGCCTTAACCCAACTGGATGACACGGATGACGATGGTGACAAACTCAATGAAGTGAGTGATATTACCGGCGAAGACCTTGACGTACCAGGCAGCGAAATAGATGACGAAAACGAAACATTGGGTAATGAGGATGAAGAGAATAACAGTTACAGTATTCGCGACCAGGATGATAATATTGATAGCAATCTGTAATGAGTTTAATCATTTTGGTTATAAGGCATTAAATAAAAAAATTTATTAAGCATGTCAATCTCCATAAGATGATTCCCTGATAAAGGACTGCCGGGATAACAGCCATTTCTTGCCATATTCAGGTATCTTCCCATCTATTGCCAAAACATATTCAACAACTATTTATTTACCGCCTCCTTTTTTTAAAGAAGTTTTGCCGTTTGATTTGCGTATGGGCCCGGGAGGTACTTTGGCGCCTTTTTCTTTTGCCCCTGAAAGGCCAATCGCAATTGCCTGTTTGGGATTGGTCACCATCTTACCTGATCTGCCGCTTTCCAGTTCTCCCTTCTTCATTCGGTTCATTGCAGGCTC
This sequence comes from Ferruginibacter sp., assembly GCA_031416575.1. Lineage (GTDB taxonomy): Bacteria > Bacteroidota > Bacteroidia > Chitinophagales > Chitinophagaceae > Ferruginibacter. The sequence goes on along the minus strand of JANOTW010000772.1, from coordinate 11,038 downwards.
CACACTTTTTTGAGCAGACTTTGAATACTTTGCCATGATGTGTATTTTCAAGTGAATAATTAGTACTTCATTGATTTAAAAAAAATCATGCCAACCACTTCACATTAGCGATCCATAGCTGGCAATACATTAAAAATAAAACCCGGCATAGAACGTTTAATTGTTACGGATTTTAATTAATTTCATAGTACACCTCAATTAATAATATGAAAAAATTATCTGAAACCTGGTTTGCTGAAGGCTACATAGATTTTGAGCTGAAGAAATATACCCTGCTGGCTTATTTGCAGGAGATCAATACCGGTTTCCGTGAAAACAAACTTTACCCCCAGTTGGCGGATATTATTTTTCATTATAACAATATGCTATCTTTCAGGGACAATAAAAAACTGCTGCAGGACCAGTTCCCCAAACGGCTTACAGGAATTCAACTGGAAAAACTAACCCTGCTTTACGAGCAGGTTATCGAAGATGATGAACTGATGAAAGAGTTGGGGGACATCATAAATTATGCTACCGTTAAAATGCAAAAAACCATCAGTGATGGTGCGGAGATATATGAATTCGTTGAAGAAAAAATTATCATCATGCCGGTAGGTATTGTTCCGCTTGATAATACCGAAGGCTATTTCTTTTTAATCAACGGTAATCAAAAAGATACCCTTGTTTATCAGTACCGGCTTACCATTTTTGAAAAACATGACGAAAAATACCGGGGCATTAAAACGGACTTTATTGACAGTTGGTACCGCAGCATTACTTCCACCTACGAGCATATTAAACTGGATCTGATCCGCAAAAAATCCGGCCTTCCCAACCCCGCAGTTTATGCAATTGAAACATCACTCAGGTTCCCCGTAGAAGAAACTTTATTACCCGTTGCCAAAAGGTATTTGGTAAAATTTATTTCAGCGGCCGCATAAGGTTTCCGTACAATCGTCATTACTTAACTTATTGCCCTATGCAACAGTCCGCGTAAGAAAATTTATAATTATACATACAAGCAGTTAATATTTATTTATATTAATTCCCACTCCTATTGAAACAATGAGCACATTTCATAGGATTACCGGGTTGTATTTTAGTAAATAATCCCGATTTTTTCATATCTCTGAATACTATAGTTGGAGATTTTTCACATATGCTATGGTAAAACACAACTACCTTTACGCAGGCGCACTTTTATAGCGTACAATTTTAAAAATAATGACCATGCAAGCGCAACGCAAAGCCACACCGGATCCAATCAGGCCCAATTTGAAACACGATAACATGGAATACGCCGCTTCAACCGACGGAGATGATATATTGGATTCGGATAGGGAAACAACCCAGGAAATTGAAGAAGAAGAAATTACCGCGGAAGAACTGGAACTATTACTGGAAGACGAACCGGATGACCAGGCTGCAGCGCTCAACAGTGCGGAAACAGATAGCGAGGCTGATGAAGATAATTTCTTAAATGAAAAAGAAAGTGATGAAGAATTTGAGGACAACAATACTGATGAAGAAGAGCAGGAAAGAGGATAACCGATAAAAATTTTTTTGAAATAAAATACGGTTTTTACCACGTCATTTAACGGCTATATTTATTTTTTTTAAATTACTTCATTCCGTTAAAAAAATACGCCTGAAGGTTGCCGGCAACCTTCAGGCGTATTTTAATTGGTAAAAAAACTATTGTTGCTTTACTGCCGGGAAATGTTGAATTTTTTGATCCAGCAAAGTAATTTTTCCATTTACTATTTTTAAATCATCAACGATAGAAAGAGAATCTGTTTTCCCCTTTTTATCCGTTGTAATTTCCTTGTACCAAAGGGTAACCCATTCATCCTTTTTATCTTTGGAAATTACTGATTCCCAATCACTCATTTTTACCTTCAGGGCCGAAATTTCACCCCTCGATTTTGCAAACATTTTTTTAAGGCTATCATTGCTTAGCTTATCCCGGTAGCCGTCAAACCTAAGTTCCACGCTGTCTCCAAATGCTGCAACACAGGCGTCGATATCACCATTTTCGTATGCCTTCAGTGATTTCATGACATTTGCTGCATGCTTTTGATCACCAGGCTGCCAGTCCTGGTAAGGCTGTTCCAGCGTATAGGCGTAATCCATTTTTTCCATGGGTAGGGAAGATGTTGTGGTGTCGGTAGTTTTTGTGTCGGTGGTGCCGCTTTTATCGTTACATCCTAAAGCGAAAAATACTGTGAAGGCAATAACCAATACTTGTTTCATGTTATATATTTTTTTATGAATGATAGAGAGCCAATAATTGAAATAGTTACGCAAAATCAATAAATAACAACCATTAAATGAACAACAGGTTTTTATATACGGCGATAAGATAGAAAGTAAAAATTTAAAATGCAAGCTTTAGGGTTAAAATAAAGCTGGCAACAAGTCGGCGACATAATTTAAATTCAGGGCGATGCAGGACAGCCCCAGGGAATTATAAAACCACAATTGTTTATTTTTCAGCAACATATTTTTTATAGCGTTTACCAGATCAGCAGGTATTTTTTGACCATTACCATCACCTTCTTTCCCAGCAGGCCTAAAGGTATCCGTATAGGTAAGCCTGAGGATTTCGCCAGCCAGCAGCGGCTTTTCCCTTTCCTTATCACTTACAAAAAAATAATAGGTACCATCCTTTTGAAATACTTTTACCATTAAGACAAAGGCCTCCATATTATATTCAATTCGTAAACTTCCTTGAAGTATCATACAATTTGTGGTTTTGCTTGTAAAAAGTATGGTTCAGGGAATTCAAAGGAGATAAATGGTAATCAGATGGAAAGAGGAGATATATACTAAAAGCGGAAATTACGGTATTTATCGTAATTGTACTATAAAATATTTTTTTTTGTATTAACGTACCTTATCAATCGCATTAAGATATTTATGAAATATTAAAACTGTTGTGGAAAGTACTTCGTTTTTGTCACAGGAATGTTAAGCCATAAGAGGGCGGGGAACTCATAGAAAATAATAAACAGGCGCAGATTATTAGTAAAGCATTATCCAAAAATATCCGTGTGGCAGTATAAACAATTGAACTTCCATCAGTCAACAAATCATTTTCTTACCTTAATGAAATTGGGCCACGTCCTTATATTGAAGTATTGATTTCCCGTAGCTATCATAAACAGGCTATTTTTGTATTTGCCCGGCAGATCCCATATCAGCCGGGAAAAGTTGGAAAATTCTGTTGGGTGAAAGCCCTGTTTCTTCCCGGTGTGATACATACAATATCGCGGTGCTGGTTTCAGCGGAAATTTTATTAATGAGCGCAACAAATAACTCAGCCATTTCATCATCCAGCCCGCATGTTGGTTCATCCAAAATTAATAAAGGCGGGTGTTTCACCATGGCCCTTGCAATAAGGATCATCCGTTGGTAGCCTGTAGGGAACATACGAAAAGGTTGGTTTTTGTTTTTATGCATTCCAATAAGCCTCAACCATTCACCAGCCAACTGTACCTGCCTGTCGGAGGGCTTTATATACAATCCCACCGAATCAAAAAAACCGGAAATGATCATTTGTTCAATAGAATCCTGCCTTTCAAATTGCAGGGTCATTGATGGAGTGAAATACCCGATTTTTTCTTTTATTTCCCAGACAGTTTCACCGGTTCCTTTCCGATGCCCAAAAAGAACCAGGTCTTGCCCATACCCTTTTGGGCTATTACCCGTTATCAACGACAGCAGCGTGCTTTTCCCCGAACCATTCGGGCCGGTTAATTGCCAAAATTCCCCTACATTGATTTCCCAGCAAATATTTTGTAGTATCGGCCGGCCGTTGAATTGAACGGACACGTTATTCATTTTTACCAGCGGCCCGTTTTGCGATCCGTACCCCGCAAGTGGCGGGGGAATGGCGCCGGTAAAAATATCATTGTCTTTTAAATTTAATTGCTCACGGAATGCATCCGGAACATGGCGTGCAATTACCGACCTTCCTTCAATGGAATAAATAGTTTCAATAAAAGGCAGCAACTCATTTTTCCTGTTAAAAACCTGGATGAACAATGTACCTGCGGCCAGTTCCTGCAGGGTTAGCAAGATAGATTGCCGGGCATCTTTATCAAGGCTTTCAAATACATTGTCAATAATTATATAGTCCGGCTTTTTAGCGATGATATGGGATAGCAATGCTTTTCTTTGTTCGCCACTGGATGACCAGGCAAGTGTATTATTATTTGCTGTCGAAATTTCAAAATGATCATGACGGATTTCTTCTTCTATAAAATGCTGTAACGTACTATTTGAAAAAATTTCACCCTTTAAATCATTCAGGGATAAAGAGAAACCTAACTGGCTTCCTTCCATAATTTGCTTCATCAGCCAATCCTTATCACCATCATGGGCGATATAAAATGCAGTATGTTGTTTTTTTATCATTGAATTCAGGAACCTGCAATTTTTGTTTAATGATTAAATATATTGTCAACAAATATAAATGTACTATTTATCAGCCGAAATTGTTTTAGGGGCATCCCAAACTGTCGCTCTATTCCTGAAGGGTTGCCAACCTTTGCTTAGGGTCATTAAATAAATTAGAGCCTATGAAAGGTTGCCAACCCTCAGCGGCATATCTTTTTTGTCCGGGCTAAGAAGCTATGTGGTGCATCCTTGCATCGCTTGCCGACTTTCGGCATCCCGATGTTACACTTGAATCGGGACTTGTACCGAATATCATTGGGGATCTTTTTCCACGTAATAATTAGAAATACACTATTGTATGGGCAATATGCCCGGGCTGCTGTTTAGGGTTAGCAAATTGTAAATAAACCAGGCAGTATATTAGCCTTCACCTGTTTAATTGCTTCTTATTTACCAGGGCAATTGTGCGTCATTTTTTACGGCCGTTAATACATAACAAAACCAGGTTTTATTTCAATTTAAATAAGAAACTAAGTACCAAGCCAATCCTTAAAGAAATTGTGCCGCTTAAATCTTAACATAATGTGTAAATGAGCCCATCCAAAAATAAATGTTATGGCACAGTTTTTATCAATAGTAAACCATGGAACCTGAACATTTTCTTTTAAAAATTAAAACGATTATTTAAACATTAAGTTAAGAAACCATGCGAAATTATATTCAATCCATCTTCATAGTCGCGGCGTTCGCCGCCTGCAATAACAAACCATCAAGCCCGTTACAAACAGATATGGTGGTTTTGGCGCCAGGGAATAAAATTCATGTTTATACCGATGCGCAATCAGATACAGGTGAAGCTGTAAAATTTGAAGCCCACCTATCCAAAATTGATAATGGAAAATCCGTACCTGTTACCCTTAAAAGCAGGATCCGGAATATATTTGAACCATCCGGCAAACAGGAAATACCAGTAGAAGTAACAGCTAACAATAATGAAGCAGGACTGACACCCACAACTACTGCGCCACCAGGGGAAACCGACACGCAGGAAAGTACGAATACCGCTAATACAAATACTAATACCGCCAACATGGATAAACAGGATACTGCAATTGTGGCGGCTAAGCCGGTTACGGTAAAAGAAGAAAAAAAGGGCTGGAGCAATGCAACTAAAGGTGCGGTAATTGGAGGGGTGGGTGGCGCCATTGGAGGCGCTATAATAAGCAGGAAGAAAGCCAGGGGAGCAGTGATTGGAGGAATTATGGGCGCCGCAGGCGGTTATATTTTTGGGAAGGCCAAGGATGATAAGCAGGCAGCGGATAGTATTCAATTCGCTCAATACAGATAAACGAAAAGATAGCGGATAAAGAGCCCTCAAATAAACTGCGCCTGATGAACCGCCAGGTATAACGCAATTAAAGTTCCACAATGGTATGCAGTATAAGAGGGCGATGCAACGATGTTGCCATGAAATACTTCTGCCCGGACAACAAGAATAAATATGGTTGTATAGAAGCCTGTAATAAAAGTACCTCCTCAATTATATAATTACATTTCTTCCTGAATGGAATAAAAAAAAATCGTGTTGGTCCCTGTTAGGGATATTAATACTGCTCCTCCCCTACGATCAATTCACTCCATCAATTCCCCTCTTTTGTAAAAGACCTGCTAACTATTTTTTGTAAATACTGTTTATGCTTTTCGTCCCTGGTGCAAAGCGCTACCCATTTTCACCACAACTTTCCAAGTTTCATACCTGAAAAAGTTTTCTGCAAATTGCACGGGCTGCAATTCCCCTGGCTCTACAGCGGGGATGTGTATGAATCCCCCTTTATAACATTTCCGGTTTTTCAGTAAGGGGTTGCGTGAGCTAACTGAGAAATCCCAAATAACCATTTTGAGGTATTGCAAAAAAACTCATTTCATATTACTTTTATGGGGTAAACTTATTTATATGAAATTTATACCCATCAAAATTTTGCTGATCTTATTTGCTTTTCAATTATCAGCACAGGATCAGGATACAGAGTTCCCCAAAGAGTTTATCATGCATTTGAAATTACACAATGGGATGGTTACCAACTTCAGGGGTGCTACGCCAGACGTGTATGCAGGCGGGTTTCAACTAATACCCCAATATACGATAGTGAAGAACCTGATAAGGGGAGGTGTTATTATCAATGGTTTTTATACCGCCAAAAAACTTCAGGCTGCCTTTGGGCCTACACTGTCTGTTAAATTAAAAACCCTGCACGCAAAACCTTTTGGCAGCGCTGGAAATATTCACATCAATATTGATCATTTATGGGGTACCGGAAAACAGCGCTTACTGGGCGGCGGTATCAATGCGGATATCGGTAACCGGATCGTGCTGGGCTTAACCCTTCACAGGGACTATCAACTAAACAACTGGTGGTTGCAAAATACATTGGGCTTGCGCATCAGTAAAATAAAAAAGATAACAGAACCATTCAACTAAAATATTTATTATGAGCAGAGCATTGGTAATAAGCGGCGGGGGCTCCAAGGGCGCCTTTGCTATTGGTATCATTAAAAGATTATTCAGGGAATATCCCAACCTGCAATTTGATATGTTTGTTGGCACCAGTACAGGCTCATTGATAGTGCCATTGGTAGCCATGAAGGAGATGGATTTATTGGAAAAATTATATACTACCCAAAGAACTGAAAATATAGTTTTACAAAGCCGCCTCGGCGACCGGTTAAGCACTCATTCAATATTTGATGCCACCCCTTTGTGGAATTTATTGGAAACTAATTATACCGATGAACGTTACGATAAACTGCTGTTAACGGGTAAAAAATTATTTTTAACAACCACCTGTTTACAAACAAGCGAACTGGTAGTGTTTACTACGGATACCGCCCCCGCAACAGCCAGGAACTACACCGTAAAAACCCTGGCCAATGCCAGGCATTTTCGAAAGGCGGTGATGGCCTCTGCTTGTCAGCCTGTATTTATGCCGCCCATAAAAGTGAATAAGGATTTACCCGGCGAAGCGAACCCTGATTTTCAGTTTGTAGATGGCGGCGTACGGGAATATGCGGGCATACAAATGGCCATTGACAATGGGGCTTCTGAAATTTTCACCATCCTTTTATCCACTGATGAAAAAAGCATTGACGATAAGGAGTACAGTGATTTATTCGGCCTCCTGCAAAAAACAATTGATATTTTTATGGATGATGTAGGCAAAAATGATTTGATAATACCAGGGCAATACAATGAAGCGCTGGAGTATATTGATGCGGTAAAAAAGAAAATGAAAAGCAGTGGATTGAGCAGTGAAACGATCAACGGGTTTTTTAAAATAAGTGGAAGAGAAAATCCTTATGAAGATAAATTACCTATCAGGTTATTTACATTTCGCCCTGACTCTCCGTTGGGTGGGGGCCCCGGGGGATTAACTTTTGATCCGAAGGAAATGAAGGAAATGGTTCTGAAAGGGGAAACATCCGCCAATAATTTTATTGCTTCATTAAACCCCGGCGATATTACCTGGGCATAAAAAATAACAGGCTGAAGAATTAAAGCAGCATAGAGATTGATGCCGGAATAAACGGGCAGGATAGGCCGCTTTTATAATTCAATACCCGAATGAATGGATACCAAATATAAAAAACCAACTGCGGGTACAGTTGGTTTTCTTTTTAGGGCATCTCTAAAAACCTGTGTTCTTGTTTTAACCTCACCTTTAATTCCTCTCCAAAGTAGAAGATAAGGAAGGTTTTAGGGATGCCCTTTAAATAATGCCTGCAACATGCACATTCATTTATACAGGCACGCCACATTTTATTATTGCCGTTCAGGAATTACAATTACCTAACAAATAATAAATGATAACAAAAATGATAACGGTACTTAAACATCCGCCACCCAGTTTTTTTGCTCCGTAGCCGGCTATTAATCCTCTAAATAATTTATTCATGCTGGAATTTATTTTAATGGTAAGTTATTATTTTTCCATAAGCAAACATTAATTGTACCAAAAAAGTTTCAGCATCTTGTACATGGCTGAATAAATTCTTTTCAGGTGGCAGTATCCATATCAATAAACAATTAAAGATTTACTGCATCAGTATTTTTTGTACCCTTTAAACGAAATAAAAATCATGATTAATTGCATTGCAATGTAATGAGGCCCTGTTATTAGTAGAAAATATTACCCACTTTTTTTAGTTGCCGGATAATCAGGGCCTTGTTCTGGCTGCATACTATTGTATTCATGCATTGGCAGAATTATTGTACCTCATCTTTCAATAAATATCATCCTTTAATTTACCAAAAAATGGAGTTAAGAAAAGAAGATTTGCCCGCTACCATACAGGCATTTGAATTACAGGCCGATAAGGAAATTTTTATTGCTGAGCAGGTTGTAAACAGCCAGTCTGAAATAGAGGCATTTACTTTACGGTACACCGGTAAACTCATAAAAGCAAAAACGGTTCCTGCAATTGAAACTAACAGCTATGGGAAACCTGCTTACAAAAAGCAACGCTCTTCAACAGGATTAATTATGTTTATCATTATCCTGGTTATTGCCGCCCTGGTTGTATATGGTTTTTCTACAGGTTGGATACAGGAAAAATTCAATTTAAAAATTTAGAAATTTCATTGTATCAGCTTATCGGAACATTTACTGCCGGATCGTTTTCCGCCTGCCGGATATTATTTTTCAAAACCAGGAATGCGCATCCTTATCTTCAACTTTATTCAGGACTGGTTCATTTGTTGGGATTCCAGTTTCGCCCACTGTTTCCAGGGAGGTTTCTTTCACCGCCGTGGGAACAAATTCCTCTTCAGTTTTTTTGTGGCCTGGTTTGAATATGATGCCATCTACAACCGCATCTTCTTCAATATGAATTTCTACGGTACGAATATTTCCTTTTACAAAAGCCGATTTCCGTAAAATCAATTTACCGCCGCATTGGATATAACCGGTAACCCTTCCCCATATTTCCAATTCCTGCGCCCTCACATTGCCAATGATGGCTGCACTCTCTAAAATGATAAGGCTTCCGTTTACAATTACATCTCCGTTTACAGCGCCTGCAATTTGGCCGGGAACATCCGAAGTTAAAGTTCCGGTCAAAGACATGCCCTGAGGGATGTAAAAACTTTTATTTACAGCATCCGTTTTCAATATATTTTTAAGATTAGGCAATTATTATACACTCAAAGGTGATTATATATTTTTCTCGAAAAACGAGACCGAAGTGGAAGCATTACCCAAATCAATTCCAAGGCAACGATCGGGATTGTTATCCGAAATACGCAACGAATTATACAGGTACCCTATGCTAACAATATTCTCAGGATTGGGAACTACCTCTACCGGGATAAAGCCGGCGAATTCATCCGCCACCGCATCGGTCAGTTCCTTATAATGAGCGCCGCCACCCATAAGGTATATTTTATCACAAGTTTCCAAATCAGCATCGGTCAGGTGTTTGCGCAGCAATGTGGATATTACTTCCTTATAATATTGCGTCAATAATTCTTTACGCATTGCCAACAGATTGATTGTTTTTCTATTGGTAAAAAGTGAGCCCTTTGCAAACGCATGGTCCATCTGGTGCTCATTTTTCATATCGAGTGAATATTTTTGGCTCAATTCACGGGTAAGGTTTCCAATAACATACCTGATACCATGGCTGCTAAAACTGGTTCGGTGAATAAGCCCGTCGGTGGTAGCCATGGCGCCTTCTACCGTTCCAAACCCAAAACAAATCGCAATCAGGTTTTCATTTTCCGAATGGGGCACCGTCTTTTTTAAACCAATGATACCACCTACTATTTCAGGGATCACTTCATACAAATCTATTTCAAAAGTATTTTTCTTTATACTACCTTTCAAATTAAAAGTATGCGTATCATGGGCCACCATGAAATGCCGTTTGCCAAGGTATTTTTCAGCTATCGGTTTATGAATATTGTAAGTAGCAAGCGGAAAACCGGTGGTTACTACAAAGGGGTGTTGTAATTTTTCCACCACATTTACAATGGCGGACCTGAATAGAATATCAAAGTCTTCCTCATCCGGGGCGGCGTTCACGATCCTGCCGGCATTAATGGCGGATATTTTTGCAAGGTTACCTACCAGGTACCAGGCTTCGTTTGCTTTGATTTTCATGCCATTCAGCAGGTCTTTGGCTGAATTTTCGGTATTGCCAAATGCCGTTTCAAAAATGCTGGGGAAATTGATGGAAGAAACTTTCATTATCAGGCTTGTTTATTAAAGGTAAAATACAAATAAAATTCCTGTATAAAACAAATTTTCCTCAAATTTTAATTGTATGGTATCACCTGCTGCTGCCTTATCCCCATGCGCTTACAAAATATAATTCAAAACAATTGCCTGGGCAAAAAACGGGTACACCCCAAATAACATTAGACCAGCTTTTGTGATGGCTGCTATCCGTAAGCGCCGGCATTAACCGGGGGTGCATCCCTAATTGTCGCTATCCTTATAAGGGCTGTGGCTGGTGAGGACACCAATGCTATTAAAATAAGGCATAATTATTTGATAACCAATTAATTAAGTTGTATATTTGGTCATCAAATAAAACCAACTAAATATGATCATGAAGTTTACCACCTTCCCCGGGGGGTTCCACACCGGAACTCTTAAAA
>JANOTW010000771.1:0-4843 GCA_031416575.1 Ferruginibacter sp. | reverse complement strand
CTTCATTTACGAGGTGGGGCAAGGAGTTCTGAGTGTTAAGTTAAACGTGAATTGTCAATGGTGAATTTTCAATGGTGAATGGTCAATATTTCACAATTGACCATTCACCATTCACGAATTAAACTGTCATTTTAATAATAACATTACATCAGCCTATATCAGCATCTGCCTTTTTCATTTCCCTGATATGTTGCCGGGTGGATTTTAAAAATTTACCCCCTTTAGCAAACGGCCAGGGCTTTACCCCATGCTGGCTATTGTATTTGCTTATTGCATACAAAGCCTTCCAGTGTTTTAATATCACCTTATAAGCGCCAATCAATGTATAGCCGGTATCGTAAAAATGATTGGGCTCAGCGCCACATCCATTGTATTCCAATATGGTGTAATTTTTCCCTAGCTTGAGGTCCTCCACATTGGTACACATGATATCATAACGTCCGTAAAAAAAATCATTTATCCTTAAACTGATCGCATCAAATATCCCCAGCAGTTGATCATCAATCTGGTCCTTTAAATCAATAAACCGGGCGCCACGGTTATGGTTAGCCGCATAACTCAGCATATATTTTTCTCCGGCAGCCAATACCTCATTCCATCTTTCCTCATGCTTATTAAACAACTCGCCTAACCGCTTGCCCCCTTTTGGATGTTGCTCAATGAGGGATGCTAAAGTATGTTTGCCATTACCGGTAACCTGTAATGGAATTTTATGTAAAAAACCCGTAATCATTCCTTTATTTTCTTTTGGATGCCGGATATAAAAAACACTCACTTCCATAGGGTAATGTACCAGATCCTGTACAATGTACTCCCAGGGCATTAAATCGTGATAATGTTTTAAGGCAGCCTGATTATCTATCTTTCTGAGTAAAATACCCTGTCCGCCCACTTCCGGCTTTACTATGAATGGGTACTCAATTTTATATTGTAATAACTTTTGTCGTACCAGTAAAAAATCTTCCTTTGGCAACACGTAAAATGTAGCAGGATAAAGAGCAGTTGGCAAAAGATCATACATTTCTTTTTTGGGTTCCCCTTCCATGCCACCAAAAGTTAATTTTGGATTACTGGCTGTAAAAAACCAAACAGACCCGGATTTGATGGTGTACCATAACCAAAAAATTGACATGGGTGTATAAAGCAACTCAAAAGGCCATGCTTCCCAATTCGTAATTTTATTGATTATTCCTTTTGTCATTTTCATTGGAACGCAAAATTAACATCTTATGGGCAACAATAAAGGGCAGGTTCCAAATTGGGTGCATTTGAAATTTTCGCTCCACTTTATAAAGGCCGTTGCCGGTGGGGTACAGCCCACGGCTATGATAAATTATTGATATTTTATTTTGTTCCCTAAACAAATAAAAACAAGCTACCCCCATCCCTCCCGATGAACCGGGACAGGCTTTCCCGAAAAATGCCGAAAGGTCGGCACAGGTCGGGATGTTCCAAAAGGGGGCAAAAATTATTAATTTAAAACATAATAAAAGTTCCCCAATGGTATTCAGTACAAGTCCCGATTCAAGTGTAACATCGGGATGCCGACAAATACTGTCGGCAAGCGATGCAACGATGTTGCCCATTGCTTCAATGCCCGGACAAAAAATCTACTTCACGTTTTTATACCTTTTGAAGATTAGCAGTCCGTAGAAAGGTTGGCAACCCTAAACATCAAACATTTAGTTACATTTGCTTTACTGTAACACAAAATAATATGCATGTTCCTACAATGGCGGAGATGATTGCGAATGGCGAAAACCCTGATATTTTATTTTGGGTAGGCTGTGCAGGAAGTTATGATCAGCGGGCTCAAAAAATAACGAAATCGTTTGCAACTATTTTAAATAAAGTGGGTGTCAAATATGCCATTTTGGGTAAAGAAGAATCATGTACAGGCGACCCGGCAAGACGGGCTGGTAATGAGTTTATGTTTCAGATGATGGCCTACCAGAATATTCAGGTACTTAATGGCTATGGCATAAAAAAAATCGTTACCGCCTGCCCACATTGCTTTAATACATTGAAAAATGAATACCCCGAATTAGGCGGAAACTATGAAGTAATACACCATGCTACCTTTTTACAACAACTGATAGATGAAGGGAAAATAAAAATGACGGAGGGTGGTAGCTTCAAGGGAAAAAAAATTACGTACCACGATAGCTGTTATTTAGGAAGGGCCAACAATATTTATGAAGCTCCACGCAAAGTGCTGGAAGCGTTAGACATGGAGCTGGTGGAGATGAAACGTTGTAAATCGAATGGCTTATGCTGCGGCGCCGGGGGCGCTCAAATGTTTAAAGAGGAAGAAAAAGGCGATATACGCATTAACTTTGCAAGGAGTAATGAGGCGCTTGCCACGGGAGCCGGCATTATTGCCGCCGCCTGTCCTTTTTGTAATACAATGTTGACTGACGGGGTTAAAAACAGTAACAAAGAAGATGAAGTACTGGTGCTTGATATAGCTGAATTAATAGCTGCATCCATTTAAAATATTTAATCATGAACTTACAATTCCGTGAACAAATACCATCCGGTTTTAACGACTCATCCAGGGTATGGGTCTATCAGGGCAGCCGGTTATTTTTCATAAGCGAAGCCCTGCAAATTGAAGAAATGCTGGAACAGTTTGTTAAGGGATGGAAGAGCCATGGCGAAGAAGTAAAGGGCTACGCAAATGTTTTTTTCGGGCAATTTATCGTATTGATGGCAGATGAATCCGCAACAGGTGTGAGTGGTTGCAGCACGGATAGTTCCGTAAGAATAATTAAAGAAGTAGAAGAGAAATTTAATGTTCAACTTTTTGACAGGCAAACACTGGCATTCGTAGTAAAAGAAAAGATTCAGTTGTTGCCTTTATCCCAATTGAACTACGCAGTGAAAAATGATTTTATAAATGGGGATACATTGTATTTTAATAATACAATACTTACAAAAAAAGAATTGCTTCAAAACTGGATCATTCCAACAAAAGAAAGCTGGCTGGCAAAACGCATCAACTTTTCTGAATTGGCAAAATAAATTTCAGCATGGCTATTTCCGACCTGCTGATGATACTGGCTTTTATTCGGCTAATGATAAAAATGTTGAATGATTTAAAGCATAGGTTATCTCCATAAAAGCCGGAGCTTTTTATAATACAAGGTAGGAAAAGTTGCCCAATGGTATGCGGTAAAAGGGAGTGAGACGACGATGCTTAATTGAAACCCAATGCTTGTCAACAATAAAAAAAACTTCCCAGGTACAGGAAGCCGTAAGTATAAGGTTAATTTATTTTTCTGAAGGATTTTTTTTAAGATAGGTTAGCTTATCAATAGTAGCTTCCAGACGGGCTAATTTGGTTTCTTCCCGCTTGGCGCCTGTTATCCAGGTAATGTATTCCTTCTTATTAGTAAATGAAAGCGTTTCAAAAAATGCTTTTGCAGGTTTATTTTTGGTAAATAATACTTCTAATTCCTGAGGTGTGGTAATAGACCTGTTTTCAATGTCAACGCCCTGTATATCAATTGTAACGGATGGCCTGTTTATCCGGTCTGCTCTTTTAAAACGCATCGCGGTCCATATACTATCAAGGGTAATCAAACGAACCCCCTCATACCCATACTGAGAAATACATGGCCAATGACAGTCTCTTGTCAAATCACTTACAATCTTGGATGATACTTTTGGATAGGCAACCCAAAGTTTAGCGTCTTCATGCAAAGCAGGTATTACATCGCTTAAAATACCTTTTAATTGTTTATGACTAATTGCAAATACGAGCGCAAAATCAATTTTTCTTGCTTTTAGAAGCGGGGTGACATTTTTGGCGAATGATATTTTTACAAATTGTTTCTCAACAGTAGAAGGTAAACCTTGAATCAATAAATTTCTTTCATCTTTTAATTGCAATTTTTCTAATAAAGACTGCGATGGTGCTAATACTTCCATGTAATTTTTTTTTAAAATTTATTTATTTAAACAAAGAGACTACGGAACCATGATAAGGACACATGAATTCTTCTCCTCATAATCATTGTTAAAATAATTGGCAAACATAGACGGGTAAAGAATTGAGGTGCAAATTTAGCCCTAATTATTCACATAAAAATAAAAAACTCCCCTTTACGGGGAGTTCTATAAAATTGAAGCTAAAAATTTATTTTGAAACGGGCTTATAATATTTGAGCGCCTCATTCATATATCCCTGTAACCGGGCGATGCGATTTTCATCGGTGGGGTGGGTAGCCAAAAATTCCGGGGGCTTGTTTCCGCCTCCCGCCTGAGACATTCTTTGCCAAAATGGGATTGCTTCTCTTGGGTTATAACCTGACATTGCCGCGAAAATCAAACCAAAGTGGTCAGCTTCATATTCCTGCTTTCTCGAATTTGGCAACGTACCCAATAATTGACTGCCCGGGCCGTAAACACCATTAAAAATACTATTCACCTTGCTATTGCCCGATGTTAATACATCACCAACCGCTCCCAGGCCCTGCGTAATAATGCCCTGACTCATGCGTTCGTTACCATGAGTGGCTACAGCATGGGTAATTTCATGTCCCAAAACAATGGCCAAACCGGCTTCATTTTGTGCAACAGGCAATAAACCTGTATAAACCACTACTTTTCCACCAGGCATACACCATGCATTCACATCTTTGTTATCTACTAAATTAAATTCCCATTTGTAACCGCTCAAAATATCACCTTTACCTTGTTTGGTATAATATTGGGTAATAGCATTTGCGATCCTGCTACCTACCCGGCGAACCATTTCAGCATCCTTACTGGCAGTTGAACTTACTACCTTGCTCTGAGATAAAAATGATCTATATTCAGTTACTGCCATTTCCTGTAG
>JANOTW010000770.1:0-2762 GCA_031416575.1 Ferruginibacter sp. | reverse complement strand
TGACATTGGGCCGCAGCCTGTTCCTACTACGCCAATATCTACACCTCCCTGTATTTTTTACCGGTTAAATTGATGAACAATCCTTCCAGTCCTATTTCACTATGCTCCAATAATAATTTGTCCAATGAATTATGAGCGATGATCTTTCCGTTATCTATCAGGGCTATTTTATCACATAATTCCTCGGCCTCATTTAACTGGTGGGAGGTGTATATTAGCGTGGTGCCGTTGGAGTTTAGTTTTTTCAGGTAATGGATAATAGCGTTCCGTGTTTGCACATCCACGCCCACGGTTGGTTCATCCAGGAATAATATTTTAGGCTGATGAATAACGCCAATAGCAAGGTTTACCTTACGTTTCATTCCGCCGGAAAATTTTTGTACCTGCTTATCACGTACTTCGGTCAGATCCAATATTTCCAGTAGTTCGGCCGTTCGTATTTTTATCTCCTGTTTGCGCATACCTGACCATGCACCAAAAAATGCCAGGTTTTCTACCGGGGTTAATTCATGGTAAAATGAAAAATCCTGTGGCACGAACCCAAAGAGTTTATTGAGTTCTTTTTTGTTTTGAGTAAGTGGCTGGCCAAGCAATTCAATGGTTCCTTCTTTGAATGAAAGCAGGCCTGTCATGCAATTCATCAGGGTAGTTTTGCCGGCGCCATTGGGGCCAAACAGTCCAAACCGTTCGCCCACTGCCACTTCAAGGTTCAACTGCTGAAAGCAATCGGTGGCAGAGCCGGGATACCGGAAACCAAGGTTATGGATAGCCACAGCATTTTGGTTCATTACTGCCATTTTATTTTGGACAATGCCTGGAATGCTTTTTTCTCTACCTCCGATATTTCCAGCAGGTGGTCGCCCATTACATTAAAATCCTGCTGGCTGCCAATCCTTCCTTTGTAGATACCTGCCGCCTGTACCGCAGCGCTGCGCCACAGGTCGCCGGATTGAGTAAATATTTTGGATATTTCAAGCAATGCATCGTTGGGATGATAAGCATAAGCCTCCTGCAAAAACGCCCCATAAATATAACGGAAGCCACCGCCGCCTGTTCCAATTTCTTCCTGCATCCGCACTAATTGAGCGAGGTACAAGCCTGCTTTTTGCTGGCCCAACTTATCCCTCCACTTCTTAATTTTTTTACCGGTGCCCGCAATGCCTTTTACCCCTGCGATATTGAAGGGGATCCGCAACATATCATTCACGCTTTTTTTTATGCCATGCTTTATGGCCGCACGCATTTGGTCATCGGTAACCACCATATTTTGTTTGGGATAATACAACTGGCCCCTGGGTGCCAACGCTCCTTTGGCAAAACGCACCCGCTCCAGTTCATATCTTGACAGGGTAGTTACATTTTCCATGATGGGATCGCTGATCAGGTAATTATCTTCTTCCCTTCCGTAAACAATTAAATTGTGGGCATTAAAATGAAAACGGTATTCTTTTGGAAAATAAGAAAGATAATAAACACCTACCTGGCAACCTACGGGTTGGCCGGCTTGCAGGCATTCTTCCAAAAAAATTTCAGCCTGTTCTTTTGAACTGAATTTTTTTCGCACCACCGGTATGCCCAGCGACTTGCAGGTTCTTTTGAAGATGAGGCCGGGCATGGTCCTAAAAGCGATTGCCGGCCCATTGTTTATTTTTAGCAACGGAATGTAAACAAAGAATATCCCTGAACCAATGCCAAAACTTAAGGGTTCCGTTAATTTATTTACACCAGCGCTTCTTAATAAATTGGTCGTAACGCCGTTCTCGCAATGTGCCGCCTGCAAATGTTCAAAATCAATCTTCATGTACGTTCATGGTTTTAAGGTCAGCGATACTTATATTAAAAGCGGTTGCGTATCGTTGTAATTTTTTTTCGGATAATTCATGAAAAACAGCGGGCTTCAGGTGTTGTTTGATAGTCCATTTCCAAAACCCGGTATAAGCGGAAACGATACCAATATCCATCAATCTAAGCTCCATGAAATAGAGCAGGGGGCTGGCTTCCTTATTAATTACTTTTTGCCTGGCAGCTTCCACCCTTTGTTCAATATCTTTCCAGGCTACATCCAATGCGGTAGCTTTAATATCCCATCCCGTACTTAGCTCTGTAATGTATTTCCCGTTTTTGTCAATCGCATACACCAGTTCTTTGGTTAGTTTGTTGAGTGCCCCATCATCCTGCGGAATTTCTTCTTTTTTCATAAAGCATCTATTGGCGTTTGGAATTTTGTAAAGATAATAATATAAAGTATGTGGAGAAAAGAGATTGTTGTTTGGGGTAGGGATACCTCACAAGGGTACCCAAATAAACCGCGTTGATGTTTCGCTAATAACAACATGGGAAAATTATTTGAATGGTATTCAAGCATAGGTTAGACCTCATTTACTTTTTTTTCCTGATAAAAAAAAGTAACAAAAAAAATCAAGGCTGACTTACAGATGCGATCTATATAATTAATGCTATGCAATATTTATAACGTGGGAAAAGATCCTCATAGGTATGCGGTACAAGAGTACCCAAATAAGCCGGGGCTGATGTTTCGCTAATAACAACCTGGGAAAAATTTACAGGTCTTTTATTTTCAAAGGGCGAGCTGTTTTTTAAAGGGAGGCATAATTTGAAGACCCTGTTTTGCCCCCGGCCCCTGAAGGGGAGGTCTTCTGCCAGTTCATTAACTACGCCTGATGAACCGCCCAGTATAACGCAATTAAAGTTGCCCATTGGTATTAAGTACAAGAGTGCGACGCAAGGATGCTTAATTGAAA
>JANOTW010000769.1:0-8543 GCA_031416575.1 Ferruginibacter sp. | reverse complement strand
TGTACTGAATACCATTGGGGAACTTTAATTGCGTTATACTTAGCGCAATATCAGTCCGCAGTTTATTTGGGTATCCATATACATTTTTCCACTTTTTGCACCAATAGTTGTCTGAACTAAGATTTTTATGATTTTTATGATTTTTATGATACATGTGGTTTTGGTAACAGAGCAATCAAAAAATCAGAAGTATCACAAAATAGAATTAGCGATTCAAATCGCAATCAATCAAATTAATCAAACCAATCATACAAATCCCGGTTCAGACAATTTCCGCAATTTAATACCCTTCTATACAACCTTATTTTTTGTCCGGGCTAAGAAGCCATTGCGTTATACTTAGCGAAACATCCCGATATTACACTTGAATCGGGAGTACCACATACCATTGGGGAACTTTACCCAATTTTTAGCAAGCGTAATATCAAAACATTACCTTTGAAATCTTGTGTATTTTGCGCTATTAAACAAAAAAAACCAATAATTTATCCCTTGTTAGGTATAGGTAATCAGCTAATAGTTTGCAAATATTCATTCAAAAAACTACAATCAAAAATCCGGGACCGTTATATGCCACTGGTTTATCAACAAAATATCAACGCTTCAACAAAATTAGGGGTTTGGCATATAGCTGAACGGGAAGAATTTTTCCTGAACCAGGTGCCTTTGCAGCGTGCCATCACCCATCCTAACAAAAGGCTGCAGCATTTGGCAGGGAGGTATTTGTTAAAGGAATTATTTCCGGATTTTCCTTATGAACTGATCCGGATCGCTGATACCCGGAAGCCTTTCCTGGAAAATGAAGCATATCATTTCTCCATATCCCATTGTGGTGCGTATGCCGCGGTAATAGTAAGCACGGATAACAGGGTAGGGGTTGACGTGGAATTGATCTCGGAAAAAGTGGACAAAGTGAAACATAAGTTTTTATCTGAAAAAGAACAAGGGTTATTGAAAATAATACCGTTGGTTCCCTATTCAATATTTAATGAAAAATTATTGACAGCGGCATGGAGTATCAAGGAATCATTGTTTAAATGGCAGGGCGGCAATGAAGTTGATTTTAAAAAACACCTGGTGATACTTGAAATAAATGTTAATGACAATGAAGGGATTGCCCACTGCACCATATTAAAAGATGGCGAAATTGATTTGCCGGTGCATTTTTTATTCTTTAATAAAAACTGTATCTCATGGGTATTAAGCGCTCCCGGCGCTTAAAGGGGAGCGATGCGCCAGGTTTAATGTATCAACACGACTTTTGGCAGACTTTTGGAATGATTTTTTTCTGGCTACCGATATTATGTCCGCCGCGGCGCACGAAGGAATTTGATGTGACCGTGAATCCTTTGTACAGACAATAAAAAATATAACTGTTACTCGAAATGAATGCTTTAACCACCATTAAACTCCTGCTTTTAACCCCTCCTTCGGAGGGGCAGGGGGAGGCTTAAAACGCAATTAAAGTTGCCCAATGGTTTTCAGTACAAGTCCCGATTCAAGTGTAACATCGGGATGCCCCGATAAAAGATCGGGGCAAGCGATGCCCGCCCGGCTGAAGCCGTTCGGACGGGCAACGATGAACCACATAGCTTCAAAGCCTGGACAAAAAAAACTTACCCACGTATTTATCCCTTGTACAGCATAGCTTGAAAAGTTCACTAATTTGCCCGTTGCGAAGTATAGGTTTTTAATGAGAAGCCGGTTTACACTTCCAATAATTTTTCATCCGTTCCATCCAGCAAAGGAATATCACCCACGGATGCCCCCGCAATCCCCTTTACCGATCCATACATGCCGCTGGTGCTTATGAGTACCTTTTCCAGTTGCTTTTCCCGTTCCTTCCAAATTTTTTCCATCTGCACCCGTTCCCTGGTAATACCCGTCTTCATGGCCATAAAACCTTCCACGATGGCTTCTACCTGCCCACGGAATTCGTTGCCGGTAAGATAATTATACAGCAACTGCATTTTATCCCCCTTGTTTTCACCGCTTTTTTGTACCTCGTATATTTGCATGATCCCGTTCCTTATCACATGGGCCACGCTGTTTAGTTCAGTAAAATTACAAAGCCAGATACCCTCCTTCTCGCCAAACCTTTCCATATCTTTCGGAAAAACCTGGGTTACTAAAATGGCCATATCCGCCCCCCGGTTGCGCTTATCCGTTTTTAGTTTTTCCAGCCAGTTATTATTCCAGGTTTTTGTACGCTTGCTTTCATAAATAATTTTTCCACATTCCTTACCGCTGCTGTTGCGTACTACCTGTATGCAATCCGCACCTTCCACACCTTTGCCCACTTCTTCAATCAGGTCGAATGGAAAACATTCTTTTAAAATTTCTTCCAGCAATAATTCCTGTACTTCGCCCTGTCTTTGCATGGAGCCCTGCTCAGCACGGCGTTTCATTTCATCCGCCAGCTTTTTTTGTTCATCTATCTGCATTTGCAGTTCTTTTAATTTCAACAAAAAGGTATTTTCCCTGAGGGCGTTTTTTTCAAGTTCCTGGCTGCGGACCTGTTCCGAAATGGTTATCCTCTCCTGCTGTAATTTTTTTTGTAAGGTCAATTCCAGTTCCGCTTCTTTATTATGCAGTTGCTGCTCTTTTTGAAGGAATTCCAGTTCTTTTTTCCTGGCTTCTTTCAATTTTTCTTCATTGTCCTTATTGTTGCCTTCCAGCATCCGCAGCTTGTTTTCGTAATCGGAGGATATGCTTTTCCGCAACTGTTCCTGTATTTCGGTTTCCAGTTTTAGTTTTTCCTGCTGTAGTTTTTGGGCGAAAATTTCATTCTCCCTTTTTTTCTTTTCCTCGAATTGCTGCTGGTCATCTTCTAATTTTTTTTTGTCTTCTTCCACTTTACTTAAAGACTGTTGCAATCTTTGCTGGTATTGTCGCTGATATTTTATTTCAATATCAGCCGCCAGTACGTTTTCCACATCAAATACATGCCCGCAGTTGGGGCATTTTATATCATTCGCCATTGGTTTAATTTTTTATAATGATTCATTCAGGCGCACCTGGTATTATTAAATTATTTCTTTTAAAGGGGTTAGAAAAAATTTAAAAAACAAGTATTACTTTTATTTAAAGTATAAAACCGGATAAAAATAATTTGTTTCTTTCAGTAAACAATGATCCTTTTAAAAACCTGCACGCCTCTCCAAAAAACTCACACGAAAAAATTTCATTTTCTTTCATAAGGAAAGCCACCATCATTTTCATCATTGATTATAAATGATTTATTTCAGGGAGAAAACAAAGGGTGTCCAAAAACCTTCCTTATCCTCTCCTTTGGAGAGTAATTAAAAGTGAGGTTAAAACAAAAACACGGTTTTTTGGAAATGCCTTTTAATAATCCTATTTTCAAAAATTTATTTTAAAACAGGAATGACATTGTTTTACCAACAATAATAATTCATTCAAATAAATTTAAAGAAAAGTTAAATCCGTTTTTAAACTCTTTTCGTATCTGTGAAAGAACACTTGAAAAATAAGTTAATTCCTGCAGGGATAGCTTGTCAATATTCCTCCAAAAAACCAACACTTCTGTAATTATCCCATTTCTGAAAACAAAAAAAAATCAACAATTTTTTATCTCAAACCTGTAAGGTAAACCTTGACAACAATTGCTAACTTAAACCAGTAGTAACCAGGGGCCATTTCATTAATCATTCATTTAAAAAAACATTTATGAAAAGAAAAATTTATGCTTCTATCATGCTGTTTGTAATGGCATTACAAATAACAGCGCCCGCATTTGCTTCTTCCCATCGGGAAGCGCCATCAATCGCCGATGATCCGGTGGCTGATAATACGGACGTGTATGCTTTCCGTAGTCCGGATGATCCTAATAAGATTACGATTATTGCCAACTACATTCCCGGACAATTACCAGACGGCGGTCCCAATTACTATCATTTTGGTGAAAATATCCGCTATGAGATTCACATAGATAACAACATTGCTACCAAAGGTGATGATATTGTTTACCGTTTTACCTTTCACAGGCAAGATGAAGACCGCACTACTTTCTTTAACATCCGGCTGGGTAAAGAAAATTTGAAAAATACCTACAAGATGGAAAGAAGCATGGACGGCGGTAAATCATTTCAAACAGTTGTTAACGAGGGAAAAGTGCCACCATCTAACATTGGCCCTCGTTCTATCAGTTCAGGTGTTGGATTGAATGCCCCGGATTATAACACGTTAATGAACAATGCCATTACTACTTCAACCACCGGCGAAAAGGTATTTTGTGGTCCGGTAGATGATCCTTTCTTTGTTGACCTGGGAGGTATTTTCGACCTTGGTGATGCCCCACGTGCATCAGGCATATCCGTAGATGCGCTCAAATGTAAAAATGTATCTACCATTGCCTTACAAATTGATATTTCTACATTGCAGAAAAATCACAAGCCCGTAAGCGCCGCAGCGAATATCCTTGACCCCAATTATGTTATTGGCGTTTGGGCAAGTGCAAGCAGGCCCGCTATCAGAATATTAAAAGAGGTAAACGTTAATCAGTTATCAAAAAGCACTTTTGATCCTAATAAGGCTTATGATGATGAACTACTTATGAATTCTGGTAAATGGATCCAGGTTTCAAGGTTAGGTATGCCTTTGACCAATGAAGCAGTTGTTCCAATTACTTACAAAGATTTATGGAATGCACTTACTCCGTACGATGATCTGGCTACTATCAACCTGTTTGGAAACTTTTTTTACAACCCGGAATTAGCGCTCTATATGGATGATGCAAAATTTGGAGCAGCAGTTCCTGCTTTCAAACCATTGCGGGTGCAGAAGAATTCATTGGGTTCTTTCGGATTTGGTAATGGCCAGGATGGATTATTTCCCTTAAAAGGAAATGCTGCACTTAATGGCACTGCTTTGGATGATGCAATTTTTGGTACATTGTTATTGCCGAAGAAAAATGCTCCAAGGTCGGTTGACTTATGGCCAATCTTTCATACAGGTGTACCTAATTTAGCGCCTTACCAGTTGGCAACAGGTAAACCTGCAGGCAATCCGCTTGCAAAGGGAAAACCTTTTATTAATAACTTTTTGCCAAATGGTGGCGATATGTTAAGATTAAATATGGCTGTACCTCCTACACCAAGGAATAGCACTGATTTTAGTTCCCTGGGACTTGTAGCTGCCGCGGTTAAAGGATTACTTGACCCTGTTTATGCAAATACTTCTATTCAAAACATTCCAAATATGGATGGTTTCCCTAACGGAAGAAGATTAGAGGATGATGTTACAAGAATTGAATTACAGGCTGTTAGCGGTGTTGTGTTGGCTGCTATTGGTTTATGGTATGATGATTATACAGTAGGTGGAAGCCCGGTAACACCAAATTTGTTGAGTGTATTAAATTATACAACAGGAGTAGAAAAAAATGATACTACTTTAAAAACTACCTTCCCTTATATGCAAACGCCTTGGGCAGGATCGAGTATTTGTGCCTGTGATAAGGGTACAACTCCAATGAGAAGTGTAAATGCAAGCGGCAATGTATACCAGGGATTGGCCATAGCTGCCCCTCAGCTAATAGCGACTGTTTCTCCTAATCCTTTTGTTGATAACAGTATAGTTACGTACAAACTTGAAAAGGCGGCACAGGTTACTATCTCAATAGTTGATGTAAATGGCAACCAGGTAAAAGTACTGGCAGATAAAAGGATGCAACCAGGTACTTATACAGAAAAATGGAGCAGTGCAGGTTTGCTTAAGGGTGTTTATTTCGTAAAAGTTTCATTGAATGGCGAGGTTAAACAAAGCCTGCGTGTGATAAAAGGTTAATGGAAACAAAGTTTAATATTATAGGCCCGCATTAAAACTGCGGGCTTATTTTACCGGGTGCATTTCAATTGTTCCTGCATTGTGAAGTTCTCAGCCAGGTTAACAACCGGGTTTGATAGCCTTACGGATTACAGCCACAAAATGTAAGCGGCTATTTGGAATGCACCCTATTTTAATTTTTTAATTTATTGGATGGCCTATTAAAATCATTATTCAATAAACATTTAAAACCAATTCCTTTAAAGGAAGTGTCAAAAGATTAATTTTTAAGATTACACAAAGTACCATAACCTCACAGTAGCTTTGATATATAATTTATAAGAGACGATTAAGGTTGTAACAATAATATCCTAAATACCCTAATAATATTTCTTTAACCGAATTAAATGTATTACCACTCACTTATACCTTTATTTTACAGTTGGAAATATGATATAAGGGGTTTGTTTTAATATAATGGATGGGTAAACCAGAAAGGTTATTGAAAAAAACAAAAAATAAACTTTATGAAAAAAAATATATTATATGCTTCTTTATTGGTAGTTTTTATTGTAGCTGCAGGCTTTGTTGTTATAAAATACCAGGGTAATGAAAAAAAGAAGCAGTCAACTATTTATGCATTGCTTGGGCGCAAGGGTACAGCAACGGAGACAGAAGAATGGAAGAATAACAAAAAAAATTCTGATCAACTGCTAATGGCAATTAAAAAAAACCCAGGGGATAAAAAATCAATGCTTGCCCTTGCAACTGTTTACCTGCTGGAAGCAAGGGCAACTGGCAATTACCAGTATTATGATAAGGCGGCAATGAAATATTTAAATGAGGTAATTAGTATTGAATACAATAATGTAGAAGCCCTGTCCCTAAAATCAATGATTTATCTTTCACAACACCATTTTGCAGAAGGTTTGGCATTGGCTCAGTTTACTGTGAAGATAAATCCCTATAATGCATTCTTATACGGTGTATTGGTAGATGGTCATGTAGAAATGGGTAATTATGATTCAGCTGTGTTGGCTGCGGAAAAAATGATGTCTATCAGGCCCGACCTGCGTTCTTATGCACGTGCTTCTTACCTTAGGGAAATTCATGGTGATTACACCGGAGCAATAGAAGCGATGCAACTTGCTGTAGAAGCTGGGCTTCCGGGAGATGAGGCCACCGAGTGGGCAAGGGTGCAGTTGGGGCATTTATTCGAAAATACAGGCAATATCAGATATGCTGAAATGAATTATGCCATTTCTTTACAGGCCCGCCCGGGTTATGTTCATGCTTTGGCTGGCCTTGCAAGGGTTGCCCTTTTTGAGAAAAAATATGAAAAGGCTATAGCTTATTACCTACAGGCAGATTCGCTGGTAAATGATTTTACCTACAAAGAAGAATTAATTGGTTCCTACCAGTTAGCGGGACAAAAAGAAAAAGCGGCAGCTATAGCAAAGCTTGTAATTGATGACATGGCCAACAACGCTGAGCGTGCTTTATCTGATGAAAGTATTGGGCATTATGCAGACAAGGAATTAGCTTTTGCTTATTTAAAAACAGGGAATACGAATAAAGCCCTTGAGCACGCCCTTGCTGAATATAACAGGCGCCCTAAAAACATTGATGCAAACGAAACAGTGGCCTGGGTTTACCATGTAAAAGGCGAGGATGCAAAGGCAGTACCTTATATGGACATTGCATTGAAAACAAATAGCAAAAATCCAGTATTGCTCTGCAGGGCAGGATTGATTTATGAAAAAGCGGGTAATAAGGCAAAAGCTAAAGAATGCCTGGAACAGGCTCTTAAAAATAACGCTAATATACCGGAACTTTTAAAACTAAGCAGTGAACAGGCACTCAAAGAAATATAATAACGGAAAAGTTTTCATTGTGCAAAAATTGATGGGTAGTTTGTTTAAAAAAATATTCCTGTTCACTATCTTACTGTTTTTTGTAAACTTTCTTCTTGCCCATAGTATAAATTATGCGCTGCAAGACGCACCGGTAAATGAAGTGGTTTGGTTTTATTTAACCCTGGGGTTCAAACATATAATACCATCGGGCATAGACCATATTTTGTTTGTAATAGGGCTATGTTTGCTTAGTACAAATATTAAAACCATCTTCTGGCAGGCTACTGCTTTTACGGTAGCGCATTCCATTACACTGGCGTTAAGCATGAAAAATATTATTGTGGCGCCTTCAGCGGTAGTAGAGCCCATCATTGCATTGTCCATTGTGTTTGTAGCGGTAGAAAATATGTTACTCACAGAGTTAAAACCATGGAGGGTTTTGGTTGTATTTATTTTTGGGCTGATACATGGTATGGGCTTTGCCAGTGCGCTAAATGAAATCGGGTTGCCAACGGGTAAATTTTATACTTCAATTATAGCATTTAACGCAGGGGTTGAGCTGGGGCAGATTGCAGTGATAACTGCAATGTTTGGATGCATCATAATTCCATTAAGGAATAAAACCTGGTACCGGAAAGGGATTGTTTACACGCTATCCGCATTCATAGCTTTAGTGGCATCTTACTGGACTATACAAAGAGTTTTTTTTGATGGGTAATATTTTATTGAATAATTGATAATTAAAAAAGATGCATTTCAATTTTATTAGTTGACCGGCAGTAGTTTTTCATGGCCCGCCCCGCTATGCGGGGGCATCATCGTTGTTCTTGCCCCACAGTATTGTGAGGGGCCACTCTTCTATACAATCATTCTTTTTTTTGTCCGGGCTGAAGAATTTCATGG
>JANOTW010000768.1:0-11445 GCA_031416575.1 Ferruginibacter sp. | reverse complement strand
CCGATAGAGAAGCGTATCGGGGCCCTTCTATACAACCATAATTTTTGTCCGGGCTAAGAAGCTATGTGGATCATCGTTGCATCGCCCTCTTGTACTTAATACCAATGGGCAACTTTAATTACGTTATAATGAGCGGTTCTTAAGGCGTAGGTAATGAACTGGCAGAAGGCCTCCCCTTTTGGAAAATCCCGACCTGTGACGACCTTTCGGCATTTTTCGGGCAAGCCTGTCCCGATTTATCGGGAGGGCGGGCAAAACAGGGCCTTCAAATTATGCCTCCCTTTAAAAAACAGTTCGCCCTTTGAAAATAAATGACCTGTAAATTTTACCTCCCGATGCATCGGGATTATTAGCGAAACATCAACCCCGGTTTATTTGGGTACTTGCCCCGATTTTTTATCGGGGCATCCCGATGTTACACTTGAACCGGGAGTACTTAATACCATTGGGCTCCCGATGCATCGGGATTAAATTAATTCATGAGCGTATTTTATTTGTTAATCGTGCAAAATAGTGAATTTGGATATGCCCTGTCATGTAATAAGCAAGGCATAAGCAAATGCAATTATGTATTGCTTATTAAAACGCAATTAAAGTTCCCCAATGGTATGCGGTACAAGTCCCGATTCAAGTGTAACATCGGGATGCCGACAAATACTGTCGGCAAGCGATGCAACGATGTTGACCAGGGAAATATAGCTTGGACAAAAAACTGAATTGCGAAATCCCGGCCTGTGCCGACCTTTCGGCATTTTTATCGAGAATGCCATGAAAAACTTTTGCCCGGACAAACAAAATAGGGAAATGCGAGTTAAGGCAAATGCTCACGGATGTTCGCAAAACTTGCGGCCATTGGCCAGGATTACCAAGAGGGCTATTTGACCAATCCATGGCACGTATCAATTTTCCCATTTCACCGCCATCCGATAAAAAGTTTGGAATTATTTTTTTTGTAAGTTCCATAGTCAATTCCCCCTTAGTATTTCTTAATGATTATTTTCATTGAAATAAAATTATTGTTACAGAACAAAGTTTTCTGCGGAAGGTTGTGTATTATCCTTTTGTGTTGCTAATGTAATTGCCTGGTAAATTACATTTTTGAATTCCTTGACATCATCCGGTTTACGGATATAATACCGGGCGCCATCTTTATAAAGCTGATCTATTATTGGTGGTGAAAAGGAAGTGGAGAAAATAATTACCGGAAGATGTTTTAGTCTTTCATTATTTTTTATTTCTTCCAAACATTCGAATCCGTTTTTACGGGGCATGTTGATGTCAAGGAAAAGAATGTCGGGCATTTGCCTGGTTTCATCATTGAGCAGGTCCATGAGTACTTCACCATTTTTTACTGTGGCAAGCGTGCAGGGTAGTTTTATTTCTTCTAAAGCATACTTAAAAAGATAACAATCGTCATAATCATCCTCGGCAAGTACGATGTGGAGAGGGGCTATACCTTCGGTCGGGAATTTGTAGTTATTTGATATGGTAAGTGGTGTTGTCATTTGTTTGATGATAATTTTTTTTCATTCAAGGCTATCCTATTTTCACGAATACAGGCCTTATTTCCATATTATAGTTTTCTTTTGGTACCGGATAGCACAAACATTCCCAATTAATCCAGGAAAGCTGTCGAATTATTTGGTGGTTGAAGCATCTTGAATCGCTAAAAAGCCTCCTGTAGTTGAATTACAGTAACTAATATAGTACCAGGAGTGGACAGTAGTGCGCAGCCATGGCATTATGTTGCTGTTGATGAAGCGCTAACGGAAAAAATGGGAAACGGCCAGTTCATTTTAAGAAAGCTATTAAAAATAGTTTTTAAGTTAAATGAGTATGGGTTAGTATCAATTGGCAGGTGAACATTAACCAACACAGGCGATAAAGGGGTTGCCAATTCTGATTGTGAGGTAATGTATTTTAATTCAAAGGCAATGCCTGAATGCTAATTATATTTTTGGATAGCGGCAGTAATCATGGGGAAAAATAATCCGTTTCCTTATCTCAATAATTAAACTGTATAATTATTTCCCCAACATTGCAGAAATATTTTGAATAACCGTGATTATATCCGTTACAACTTATCGGCATGTAATTTTCATAATGATTTTTTGTCTAAACATAGCTTGATTAAAAAAAATCAAACCTTTATATTTCTTAATATAAGTAAAAACAAAAATTGGCTATTGCAGTGATTTAAAAAACTGCTATCAATAATTTGGCTCATTAATAATCCCAACCCCCAAAAAAATCTGCGCATCCGAACTAATCTATAAATATTAATTCTTAATTACGATTATGCAACAAAAGTTAATTTCTGATGCAGAAATAATTACCATGTTAGAGCAGAACAATTTATTAGCCTGGGAATATTTGTATGATAATTACGCCCCGATAATGTATGGTGCGATACTTCGTGTTACAGATAATGAAAAACTTGCGGAAGAAATTTTGATTCAATCATTTGTTCATTTTAATGCAAATAAAACTTTATCGGAAACTAAAAAAACATTAAGCGTAAGCCTTTTACATCATACCTACCTGACTGCAACAAAAATTTTAAGTATAAATGGGATAATGCCAAAAAGGGAAAATACGTACAATGTGATATTTCCAATTCTTGATTGTTTATTGCACAAACCTAATTCGATAAAAGACATAACAGAAATGTATGCAATATCAGCGGAAGAAGCATGGCTAAGGCTTCGTTCAGAATTAAATAAAATTAGAAATGAAAAACTGCTGAAGAATAAACTATCGGAAGGAAAATTTTCTGCCTAAGGTGAAGTACAATGTTCAGAAATTTCTGCGGGGCTGATTTTTATGTCTTTCGCCCCGGTACCTGCTCCCCAATAAAAAATTAAAGCGTAGCTATTAACAAAAATTCATTAATTAACATCCATGTGGAATTACTGATGATAGTAATATAAGGGAATCTCTAAAAACCTTCCTTATCCTCTCCTTTGGAGAGGAATTAAAGGTGAGGTTAAAACAAAAACACAGGTTTTAGGGATGCCCTAAAGAAGGTTGTTTAAATCAGCCAGCCTTGTGGCAGGTGTGTTTTTGGCTGCATATTTTCGTTTTATTAACCTGCATGTTTTGCTTGTTTTCATTTATTTTGTTGCTCCCACTTTTTTTGTCTATATTATTCACTCACCACCCTTACCGTCTGTTTTATCCGGTTTACCTGGTGTATCAGTTCCTGCTTTTCCTTACTGAGAATGGTAATATGCCCCATTTTACGGCCCGGCCTGGTTTCTTTTTTGCCATAGATATGTAAAAAAACATTTTCTATTTGTAAAATTTCGTTCAGCCCTTCATAGCACACAGTGCCTGTAAATCCATCCGCACCCACCAAATTCACGATGGCTGCGGGCAATATATGGTCTGTGCATCCCAGTGGAAAGTCCAGCATTATTCTCCACAACATATCAAACTGGGATGAATAGTTGGCTTCAATAGTATGATGGCCGCTATTATGTACCCTGGGCGCCGTTTCATTTACAAAAACATGGTCGTGGGTATCTACAAATAATTCCACTGCAAAAATTCCGGCGCTCTTTAAATCCTTTACCACTTTCATGGCGATGGCTTCTATTTTCCATAATAGTTTTTGGGGAAGGTCGGCAGGGCTTACCTGGTATTCCAGTAAATTCAACCTTTGATCAAAAAGCATGTCAACTGATGGGTAAACAGTGGTTTCCCCTTTATCGTTTACCGCCACCATCACCGCGATTTCTTTTTTGATATTCACCATTTTCTCCAATACAGCCGGGGCATCAAATCCTTTTTCAATGTCGTCCCTTGTTTTTAGTATTTGCACCCCTCTTCCATCATAGCCACCCAAGCTTACTTTATGCACAGCCGGTAAAAAGTTCTCCTGTTGTTTTAATGCGGATAGGTTTTGTGTGATGATAAAATCACTGGTTGGTATCTGGTGGTCTTTATAAAACTGCTTTTGTAATATTTTATTTTTTATGATTTTTAAGGCAGCCGGATTGGGGTAAATTTTTACGCCTTCATTTTGCAGCTTTTCCAGCGCATCCTCATTTACACTTTCTATTTCTATGGTAAGTACATCCAGGCCTTTTCCAAAATTATATACGTCGTCGAAATTGGTAATATCGCCTTTAATAAAATGATGGCAAAGATGCGCCGCCGGGCATTCATCGTCATTTTCCATTACAAAAGTTTCTACCGGGTAATTAGCCGCGGCTTGCAATAACATTCTTCCAAGTTGCCCTCCACCAAGTATTCCTGCTTTTTTCATGCAGCAAATATAGAATCTACAAGTGGATGCGGAGACAACTTTAATTATCTTTGTTAAGAATTTGTTGCTACTAATTACATTAATTACCACGAATAAAAAAAATACTTGCCACGAATGCACGAATTAACACGAAATAAAACTTGTTTTATTTAAAAAAATATTCGTAAAAATTCGTGCATTCGTGGCATTAAAAATAATTAGGGGCTTCCATATTATGCAACCGGATTATCCACATAAAATATTTTCTGATAAGCGCACCAGCTACATTTTACTACTGCTGGCGCTTGCTATGGATACGGTTCGTTAAAATTTTTGTACCACAAATTTTTAACTATAATAAATCCATTTTATATGTATTCCACCTTTAATAATGAAAGCAATGCCACAAAGCCTGAATTAGATTTTCTTCCCCTGCAGGGTACCGATTATGTGGAATTTTATGTAGGCAACGCCAAACAGGCGGCGCATTTTTATAAAACCGCTTTTGGTTTTCAATCCCTGGCTTATGCAGGCCCTGAAACGGGTATGAAGGATAAAGCGAGTTATGTGATCCGGCAAAACAAACTCACTTTTGTATTAACCACTCCCTTAAAGCCGGGTAATCCCATCGCGGATCATATTCAAAAACATGGGGATGGAGTAAAGGTGCTGGCATTGAAAGTTGATGATGCTACAAGCGCCTGGAATGAAACCACCCGGCGTGGCGGCAAAAGTTATATGGGGCCCACTTCCCTTAAAGATGATTCGGGGGAAGTAGTGATCAGCGGTATTCATACTTATGGGGAGACGGTTCACTTATTCATCGAAAGAAAAAACTATGCAGGTATTTTCATGCCGGGTTTTGTTGCCTGGAATTCCGCTTATAATCCACCCGGTACAGGGCTGCTATATGTAGATCATTGCGTAGGGAATGTAGGTTGGAACCAGATGAACCCCTGGGTTAAATTTTATGAAGACGTGATGGGCTTCCGCAATATTTTAACCTTTGACGACAGTGATATTTCAACGGAATACTCCGCACTGATGAGCAAAGTGATGAGTAGCGGAAACGGCTTTGTTAAATTCCCGATCAATGAACCTGCCGAAGGAAAAAAGAAAAGCCAGGTAGAAGAATACCTGGATTATTATGACGGGGAAGGGGTACAGCATGTAGCGATTGCAACAGCGGATATTGTAAAGACGGTAACGGAACTTCAAAAACGCGGGATTGAATTTTTAAAAATACCCGAAAGTTATTACAAAAATGTGCTGGACAGGGTGGGTAAAATTGATGAGGATATTGAACCTTTAAGTAAATTGGGAATACTGATTGACCGGGATGAAGAAGGGTATTTGTTGCAAATTTTTAGTAAGCCGCTACAGGACAGGCCCACGCTTTTTTTTGAGATTATTCAACGTAAAGGCGCTAAGAGTTTCGGCAAAGGAAATTTCAAGGCGTTGTTTGAAGCGCTGGAGAGGGAACAGGATGCAAGGGGGAATTTGTAGGATGCCTGATGTTTGATGTCTGATGTCTGATTTACATGTCCGATGTCTGATTTTTTGATGTCTGATTTCCTTCAAATAAGGAAATTCTTTTCCTTTCGCAATTCAAAGTGCCTGCGTATTATTTTTTTTGTCCAGGCAATAAAGCCCTGGATCAACATCGTTGCATCGCTTGCCGACAGTATTTGTCGGCATCCCGATGTTACACTTGAATCGGGACTTGTACCGCATACCATTGGGGAACTTTAATTACGTTTTAAATTAAAGAAACAGAGTGCACTTATTGGTAAGCTGGTAATCCGGTGCATCAATCGTATTTGTAAATTGTAGCAGGAGTCTTGAATTTAGAATAAATCAACCTCTTTTGTCTAATTCTTTATCGGTAGTATATTGCATCAACAATTATAAAAAAATAAGACATGAAAAAATCAGGCATCGGACATCAAAATCAGGCTATCGGGGCATGCCCTCTCCAAAAGCGTGCTGTTTTTTTTCTGCCATTTAACAAAGCAAACTTCAATAATTTCACTATTTTTACGTTGGTCACCTAATAACAATTTATTATTAATGAGCACCCGTTTTTTAAATTTTATCCTCACTTGTGTTTTTGCACTGATTGCTACCAGTGGCTTGTTGTCCCAAACTTCGTACATTAATTACGTTAAATCTTCCGGTAAGTCAAATGATTTATTTAATAAGGTAGAAGATTCCCTTAAAAAGCAATTTGAAGAAAAGAAGCTGCAATGGCCTCCCGAGCAATTATACCTGAGGAGTTTTAAATATGACCGCCAGTTGGAAGTATGGGTAAAGGAGGATGCCAGGAGCGCTTTCAAATTATTTAAAACCTATAAAGTTTGCATGCAAAGCGGCAGTATGGGCCCCAAGCGCATGGAAGGCGATTGCCAGGTGCCTGAAGGGTTTTATTACATCAATGAATTTAACCCCAATAGCAATTACCATTTAGCTTTAGGATTGAATTACCCCAATGCTTCGGATAAATTGCTAAGCGATTCTTTGCGGCCTGGCAATAGTATATATATTCATGGAAGCTGCGTATCTACAGGCTGTATCGCCATCACCGATTTTCCGATTGAGGAATTATATACTTTGGCAACGGAGGTAAAAGAACTCGGGCAGGATTTTATTCCGGTGCATGTATTCCCTATAAAGTACAATGTGAAAAAATCTTTTGAATACCTGGCCCAGGCTACCAAAGAGAACCAATCCCTCCAGGCTTTTGCCGTAAC
This sequence comes from Ferruginibacter sp., assembly GCA_031416575.1. GTDB lineage: Bacteria > Bacteroidota > Bacteroidia > Chitinophagales > Chitinophagaceae > Ferruginibacter. The sequence goes on along the minus strand of JANOTW010000768.1, from coordinate 4,446 downwards.
CTTAAAGGGCGCTTTTGATTATTTTGAAGTAAAAAAGCAACTGCCCGTTATACTTGTTAATAAGAAGGGGCAATATATTATTAATTAGGTTGGCTGTTATTTTTTATACAATATGTCCAGAGGTTATCATGTAAGAATGCCCAAATAAACTGTGGCTGATGTTTCGCTAATAATCCCGATGCATCGGGAGGAAAAATTTACAGGTCATTTATTTTCAAAGGGCGAACTGTTTTTTAAAGGGAGGCATAATTTGAAGACCCTGTTTTGCCCCCGGCCCCGCTGGTTAGCGGAGAGGTCTTCTGCCAGTTTATTAACTGCGCCTAAAGAATCGCTCATTATAAAACGCATTTAAAGATCCCCAATGGTATTCAGTACACGAGTGCGACGCAACCCTGCCTGACTGCGTCAAGCAGACAGGGATGTTGAGAAATGAAATATAGTTTGGACAAAAAACTGTATTGCGAAATTCCGACCTGTGCCGACCTTTCGGCATTTTTATCGGGAATCCCATGAAATATTTCAGCCCGGACAAAAAAAAATGATTGTATAGAAGAGCGATGCAATGACAGGCTGTGCAAATACTAAATTCAACCTCCTGAGAATCGTGTATATGAATTTTCTTTCCGGTAGAGGGCTGATACTTATTGTATGAGCAGTTAATTTCTGCACAGCCTGACGATGATGCCATGAAATACTTCTGCCAGGACAACAATACACATCGTTTACAGGCGCTTTTTTGTTTGTCAGTAAATTCATCCTCACATACCACAGCAGTTATTTTTTTACGGCGATTCCATTGCCTTTGGATTATCACTTGAATGGATTAATAAGAGATTATTTTCCAATAGGAACTGAATTTGATACCATCCAGAAAGCAAGGCTTAAAGAAGGGCAAAAGCAATTAAATGAAAGGCCAGGGGACGTATATGTGATTTTTTTGCACCATGTACTCATTTAAATCAACTCCGGCCAATGCCTTTTTTTTAAATATGTCGTAGCTATCAATTACGGGAATGCGATATTTTTTTCCAAGCTCTAATATCATTACACGATGCGCAACCAACGGTGCTTTATCATCTTTAATGTCTTCATTTAAATCTGGAGTAGGCGTAAACAATACCACTTTTATGTTTCTTGCCAGTGCTTTTTCTATCATAGACACCCAGGCTATCCTTGCCCTTTCCACACCCATTTTTCTGTCGTTCATTGCATAGTCAATGAATAGCACATCCGCCATGTGAACTAATACTGTGCTATCAAACCTAACAGCCCCCTGTTCCGAATTTTCGCCACCAATTGCGGTACGAATTACGTTAATAGCAGCGGAGGGATATTTTTCCGTGAGCTTTTGCAGCATTACCATTGGGTAAGACTGGAAGGTGTTCAGCATTGGCGTTTTAAAATATCCCGCCACCACACTATGGTCGTGAAAAACCAAATTATAAAACCTGTTGCCTGGCCACTTTTTCGTTAGTTCAAGCCTGATATCTGCCAGGTAGTTTGTATCAACCAATGGCTGCGCCGGCACTTGCGGTACAGGTATATTTGTGTTGATGGTGGGCATCGAGGCATTTTCTTTTTTAAGCCAGACATGCAGCATCGTTAACAGCCTGGTTTTAACTTCCGGATTTTGCTCAGCAATATCGTTTCTTTCACCAAGGTCACTTTGCAGGTTAAACAGCTCTATCCTGTTATCCTCATACCACTCAATTAATTTCCATTCGCCCATTCGTATGGCGCTACCCGGCGAGCTACCCTGGTTACCATAGTGCGGATAGTGCCAGTAAAGCGCATCTCTTTCAATTGTTTTATTTTGAAGCAAAGGAGCGATGCTGATGCCGCCTGTGTGTTGTTTTGGCATCAATGGCAGCCCAACCATTTGTAGTAATGTGGGGTAAAAATCATTGCTGATCACCGGCACATCGCACGAAGTTCCTGCCTGTACTTTGGGTGGATATTTAATGACTAACGGTTCCCGGATACCACCCTCATACAACCATCCTTTTCCGCCACGCAGCGGCAAATTGGATGTAGGCGAGCCCTCTGCCGTAGATAATCCTCCATTGTCTGAAAAGAAAATAACGATGCTACTTTTATCGAGGTTTAATTCTTTCAATCTTTTGAGTACCGTGCCCGCTGCAGCATCCATTGCTTCTACCATCGCAGCATACACAGGCAGGCTTTGCACAGACCTTGTTCTTCCATTTCCTTCTGATATAAACTCATCTTTGAGCCCAAGCATTTTTCTTTTTTGTTCATACTTTTTTATGAGGCTGTCTTTAGATTGGAGTGGCGTGTGCACTTCATAAAATGGGATGTAGGCAAAGAATGGTTTGCTTTTATTTGCTTCAATAAACTTTACGGCTTCAGCCGCCACGCGGTCGCCAAGGTATTCACCGGGAGGGCCATCAGACAACCGTGGATTGTTGTAAGGTGAAAAATAACTGTTTGGATGACCTTTAGAATAGCCGCCCATATTCACATCAAACCCCTGGTGTTCGGGCCAGTATTTTTCTTCTTCGCCAAGGTGCCACTTACCAGCAATGAAAGTTGTATAACCATTTGCCTTTAAAGCCTCGGCAATGGTAGTTTCTTCAAGCGGAAGATAGGGAGTGTAAGCTGCAGGAAGTAGTTTTTTCTTACTCCAGTTTTTGTCTTTTGAAGCTTCGTCTGGCTCTGGTGCGCCAAACCAATCGGTCGTTTTTAAACCCGCCGGGTATTTGCCGGACAGAATACTTGCCCTTGTGGGTGAGCACACCGGGCAGGCTGCATAGGCATTGGTAAACTTCATCCCTTCCTTTGCCAGCTTATCAATATTAGGGGTTTCATAAAAACTACTTCCATTTGTCCCAAGATCTTTCCAACCCATATCATCTATGAGTATAAATACGATGTTTGGTTTTTTTGCCGCATTTGCTTTTTGTGCATTTGCCTGCACAGAAAATAATAATAATAAAAAAGGATACAGAACGATTGAACTAATTGTCCTGCGAAGCCGGGTATTGTTCATATTTAAAAATTTAAGAAAGGTGATCACTCTATTTATACTCATACAAATTTGAAATTTTGTTTGCATTGATTGACAATTACACCCAATGTTCCAGTAAATGTTAACCCAAGTTGATTAGCGAACCTTCTTCCTTTCAGGTCATCTATAATAAGTAAACAATCATCAAATTCTACCGCTAATGCTATTGCACTGGCTTCACCCTTATCGACAGAGGCTTCGATAATTGATTGGTATTTTTTGTCTAATGGAGTCTTGATTTCAATCCAGGAAGGTAATGGTAAACCATATTCCTCAGCGACTTCAGGGGTAGTAATTATTAAACCAAAAAGTTTTTGTAGAATGTTAAGCTCACCAATTTTTTCTAATAGAATAAGACAACTGGTGTCAGAGATTATTGCTTTGTGCATTTAACACATCTTTTTCCAAATCCGAAGCCGGATAATTAAAAATCGAAACTTCGTATTTGCTCAGAAGTTCCATGAAAGCCCTTTTAGAATAACCGGCTAAATCAGATGCCTGGCCAAGTGACAACGTTCCATTCTCATATAGCCTGGCTGCCAATAAGGATTTTGCCTCTTGTTCGTTTATGTTTACTGTGTCTGGAAGTTCTAATATTAGCGTCTTCATAAATCAAATCTACAAAATTATAATGAAGTTTCACTCACAGTTGCTACGCTTGCACCCAACGTTCTGCATTTGCCATTGCTGGGAATTCATTGAACGTCCAGCCCGGTACAAAGTAAGCCATCGTCTAACCCATCTCGTCACTTTTTAATTTCACCCAATTTTGCGGCAGCAGTTCATGGAGGTTGGATGATTTGTAAAGGTGTATTCTTTCCAATACATCTTTGAGCCATTCGTATGGGTTTATTTTATGTAGCCGGCAGGTGTTAAAGAAAGAATACATCATGGCGGCACGCTGCGCCGCTTCGTGGCTTCCGGCAAATAAATAATTTTTGCGTCCGATGGCCACGGGGCGTATGGCGTTTTCCACGGGGTTGTTGTCTATATTCAACCGGGCATTGGTGGTGTAAACGCTTAACTTATCCATACGGGGCAGGGTGCATGCTATGGCTTTGCCTATCGGGCTTGTGGGCTTTCAGCGAACAGCCCAGCATAAAATGAGGATAAGTGGCACTAAAAAAATGATTTTAAAAAACCAAGGCCCCGGGAGTGGCTTATTTCATTTTTACCTTACCCCTACACCGCAATATCGCACGTATAAGCCCTTCATTTTTTTTGGATGTGGATAACTCACGTAATTTTTTGATAGCGCCTGTGATATTGGATTTTTTGCAAGGCCACCCCCTTTAATATAAACTGCAATTGCTGGAAAGTTAGAGAGGCGCTCCTGGCTACTAATTGCCTACAGTAAAGGAGCAGTGGCACCCTGCAAGGCGCCGGTCAACAAACAATAACCAAAAGCCCCCCATTAA
>JANOTW010000767.1:0-1562 GCA_031416575.1 Ferruginibacter sp. | reverse complement strand
TTAACCTGGGCACGGTTCATACCGATCGTTATTATAGTTATTTAAACATTCTGGGTAGTATCGAAAAGAAACCGTATTGATATTTTAATACGCCCTGCGTTCAAGAAAATGTGCGATTTCCATTACCACGTTGTTTTCCTGCAATACACTCTTTGAATGATGAGGAAACACGGACACGCCATTGAATATATTGTAATGCAAAGTGAGTAACTGGTTTTTGTATTTGAAGTTCCAGTCTAAGTTATCAGCATCGTCCACCTGGGTTAGAAAATTAATGTTCAGTTCAGTAGTCAATGTGTCTGCTATTGCGTAGAATTTGGAGATTCCGCAGTTGTCGTCAATTACAGCTTCTGTATTGCCGTGTTTGGTTGTTAAATGATAGCACATAGGGTATAGGGTTTGGGGTTGAGGGTTGATCGTTAATGGTTGATCGTTATGTAGAAATAGTAATCTCAATAACTTTTTCTTCCACCTTTATATTTTGCTTTGCTGTTTGCTTTCATTGCGGCCGGATCACCCGCTGCTAATTTTTCAGCCCCCACATTTCTCCCGTTTGAAGGGCAGCCATATTTATCTTTCTTTTGAAAAATAAAGCATCCGCTTAACAAGGAGATGCATGCAAAAGCGAAGATGGTTTTTTTCATAATTAAAGATAATGTATTTGTTAAACGCTTATTTGGCCATTTAAAAATCTCATGTACCCGCCTCTTCTTTAAACCATCCGCTGTACATCAGGTAATTATTGGCGATCCTGTTTATTTCGCCACTGATCATTTCCTGGCTGATGTCTTTTACTTTTTTTGCAGGCACGCCTGCGTAAATAGTGCCGGGTTCTATCACCGTGTTTTCAAGTACAACGGCCCCGGCGGCTATAATACAATTGGCGCCCACCTGTACATTATCCATCACAATAGCGCCCATGCCCACCAGCACATTATCAGCTATAACGCATCCATGTACAATTGCATTGTGCCCGATGCTAACATTATTTCCAATAATGGCCTGGGTTTTCTGATAAGTACAATGGATTACGGCGCCATCCTGCACGTTTACCTTGTTACCCATGCGAATGCTGTTTACATCGCCGCGTATTACCGCATTAAACCATACACTGCAATCATTACCCATTATTACATCACCAACAATGGTGGCATTGGGGGCGATAAAACAATTATCACCCATCGTTGGCAACACGCCTTTTACCGGAAGAATGTAAGACATAATTTTTCAGTTTATGGTTTCAGTTTATAATTTATGGTTTTTTGTTTTTGGTTACGGGCATTTGTATTTCATGGCAGCATCGTTGTGTCATGCCGACTTTCGGCATCCCGATGTTACACTTAATCGGGACTTCTACCGCATACCATTGTGGATCTTTAATTACGTTATAAATTAAAAAAACAGAATGTCTTAATATGTTTTGCTATAACGAATACCAATAAGGATATTCAGCCTTTTGTTTATATAAGTTTTTAACTTTTCACTATTCGGTTAGCCCTGTCACCTGTTTTAATATTAACCACGAATATCAAACTTTCTTGACGAAATTTGCAAGCTATGAC
>JANOTW010000766.1:0-24970 GCA_031416575.1 Ferruginibacter sp. | reverse complement strand
TAAAGTTGAAAGTTATAATGTTAATGTGGTGATAAAACAATAAATAAATTCATGCAGCAAAAAATTATACTTCACAACGGGTAAAAACGTGAATAAGATTTTTTGTCCAGGCAGGGAAGCAATGGTCAACATCGTTGCATCGCCTGCCGACAGTACTTGTCGGCATCCCGATGTTACACTTGAATCGGGACTTGTATTTATACTGCGCAAGGGTTAAAAAAATGAGTTACAGTTTTTTTATCCCAACAAAGAAGCAGCTATGGGGATCATCGTTGCATCGCCCTCTTGTACTGAATACCATTGGGGATCTTTAATTGTGTTATAAATAAAACAGCCAGTATTAATTGTTAGTCAAAATAGAAATCAGGCAAATCAAAAAAATCAGTTTCAACAGTGGTAGAAATCAGGCTAATCAAAAAAATCAGCTTCAATCAGTGGTTCAGACAATTTGTACCGCATACCATTGGGGATATTTAATTGTGTTTTAAATTAACAATTTTTATCCTTTCAGGGGATTGGGGTAACCTGTTTTATTTTTTTACTGAACAAAAAAAAAATTAACTGATTTACCCGATGTAAAGTATAAATATCAACGCGTGATAAATGCAGGTGATATCGTTTCAAAACAGCGAAGTGTTCCCGCTATTATAAGCTAATAAACAAATTATTCATTCTAAAAAAATAACCTCTGCTGAGGTGTGTATGAGCAAAGAAATTACAAGTATGAAGGAAGATTATTCCCAATGGTACAATGACCTGGTGATAAAAGCCGGCCTGGCGGATTATAGCGCTGTACGTGGCTGCATGGTAATTAAACCTTATGGCTATGCGCTTTGGGAGAATATGCAGCAGCAATTGGATAAAATGTTTAAAGAAACCGGGCATCAAAACGCCTACTTTCCGCTGTTTGTCCCAAAGAGCCTGTTTGAGGCAGAAGAGAAAAATGCCGAGGGGTTTGCCAAAGAATGCGCCATCGTTACCCATTACCGGCTAAAGGCCGATCCGGATAATAAAGGGAAATTAATGGTAGATCCCGAAGCAAAGCTGGAAGAGGAATTGGTAGTGCGCCCTACCAGCGAAGCCATCATCTGGAGCACTTATAAAGGATGGATACAATCTTACCGTGACCTTCCCTTATTGATCAATCAATGGGCTAATGTAGTAAGGTGGGAGATGCGTACGAGATTATTTTTGCGTACCACCGAATTTTTATGGCAGGAAGGGCATACAGCGCATGCAACGGAACAGGAAGCTATTGACGAAACGGTTCAAATGCTGAATGTTTACGCAACCTTTGCCGAAACTTATATGGCGATGCCTGTGATTAAAGGTGTAAAATCGGCCAATGAACGGTTTGCCGGCGCCCTGGATACTTATTGCATAGAAGCGCTGATGCAGGATGGTAAAGCATTACAGGCCGGTACATCTCATTTCCTGGGACAGAATTTTGCAAAAGCATTTGATGTGAAGTTTACGGATAAGGAAAATAAATTAGACTATGTATGGGCCACCAGTTGGGGAGTAAGCACCCGGCTTATTGGTGCATTGGTAATGGCCCATAGTGATGACCAGGGCCTGGTATTACCCCCAAAATTAGCGCCTATCCAGGTGGTGATTGTTCCTATTTTTAAAGGAGCCGAACAAAAGCAACTGATTGATGAAAAGGTAAAAGAATTGATACGGCAATTGAAAGCCGCAGGCATTTCCGTGAAATATGATGATAATGATAATAACCGGCCGGGATGGAAATTCGCTGAATATGAAATGAAAGGAATACCGGTTCGTATAGCCATTGGCGCAAGGGACCTGGCTAATAATGTAGTGGAAGTTGCCAGGAGGGATACGAAAGAGAAAATGAGTTTCAGCATAGATGGTTTGAGTGACCGGATAATTGAGCTATTGGAAGAAATCCAGTCTGCTATTTACAATAAAGCTAAAAAATTCAGGGATGAGCGAATTACCAAAGCCGGCAACTGGGATGAGTTTGTAAAACTATTGGATGAAAAGCCCGGTTTTATTTCAGCGCACTGGGATGGCAGTGGTGAAACCGAAGACAAAATAAAAGAGCTAACCAAAGCCACCATACGCTGCATTCCGCTGGATAATATACCCGAAGCCGGGGAATGTATTTTAACGGGCAACTCAAGTACACAAAGAGTATTATTTGCAAGGGCATACTAAATGTATGATGTCTGGTTTCTTTCAGGTCCGGGAGTCTTATTTTTAGATTTCTGATGTTTGATTTTAGGATGTATAATGTATGAAATCATTGCACCGCTTCCTAAATCAAATGCCCCAAACCCCAAGGCTTCAAAATACGCAAATTGAAGGTACCCCCGCTTATTGAAATATACAGGGGTATCAATTAAGGACGACTGATGTTTATTAACAAATAATGAGCGTAAAGTTCCACAATGGTATGCGGTACAAGTCCCGATTCAAGTGTAACATCAGGATGCCGACAAGGTCGGCAAGTTCCGATGCAGCACACAAACCTTACCCGGGATTAAGATGGCACAACGATGCCACCATAAAAACAAATGCCTGCAAACAAAAAAAGGTTGTATAGAAGTGAAGTGATAGTGAACCTTTAGCAGCGCTTCAGCCAGGTATTTAAAAGTAAATTGATAAAATAAAACAATATTTCTCAATGATTTCAATCGTTGTAGTAGCTAATTTACATTTGATGGGTTATGCCACCCGATTTTAGTTCCTAAAATAGATTACCTTAGCAATCAGTAATGTCTGCTATACTGCGCAAGGGGTAAAACAGTGAATTTGATTTAGCTGATAATCTTAAAAATTCAATCTGTATTTTAATTTATAACGCAATTAAAGATCCCCAATGGTATTAAGTACAAGAGGGCGACGCAACGATGTTGAACATGGAAATATAGTTTGGGCCAAAAACTGTATTGCGAAATCCCGATTTTTCGGGAATGCCCATGGCAGCTTCTTCGTTCGGACAACAAAACCGTGGCTCACTCTTTTAACGCTTGCGCAGTATAATAAAGTTGAATCACTACTGTAATTTCTTTCTACTAAGGATTGCACAAGATCACTATTTTACCCCTTGTGCAGTATAATTAATTACTCACTTCCAAAACGAATGCTATGCTACTAAAACAATTCAGTTGTGTAAATCCCTGTTTTTTTCTGCTATTCATCCTTCCGCTAAATTCAATGGCTCAGAATATAACCATATCGGGCAAGGTGACTGATGCAGAAGCCAAACCCCTGGCAAACATTACCGTGGTAGTAAAGGGCACTAAGAACGGGACCACCACGGATGCCAATGGCACTTACAATCTAAGTGTAACCAAACCTTCAGGCAACACTTTTGTTTTTTCTTCTGTAGGGTTTGTCAACCAGGAAATCAAACAGTCGCAGGGAAATACTATAAATGTTCAACTGGAAAAATCAGACCAGGCACTTGAAGCGGTAGTAGTTATTGGTTATGGTACACGCCAAAAAAGAGATGTAACCGGCGCTGTTGGCCAGGTGAAGGCTACACAGTTAGAGAATGAAAATCCGTCCAGCGTGCAGGATCTTTTAAGGGGTAATGTTCCCGGATTAAATGTTAGCTCCAATACTTCAGCAAAAGGAGGAGGTAACCTGATGGTAAGAGGAAGATCATCATTAAGTGCAGGCACCTCCCCACTAATAGTACTGGACGGGGTTATATACCTGGGCCAGTTAGCTGATATTAACCCAAATGATATATCTACCATTGATGTATTGAGGGATGCCAGCGCCGCTGCGGTGTTTGGAGCTAAAGCTGCAAGCGGAGTCGTATTAATTACCACAAAAAAAGGCACCGGTTCCAAGCCTACTATCACATTCAACGCCAATACGGGTGTATCTACCCTGGCTTTAAATGAGCAACTGCATGATGGACCCGGTTTTATAAGGTGGAGAACGGATGTATTAAAAAGCATCAATAATGGCGGCAGGCCTTTTCAATTTGATGATCCCAGGACATTGCCTTCTGATATAAGTATTGCCCAATGGAAAGCTTATGACGGGCTACAGGGTGACTCAATTAATATTTGGCTAACCCGGTTAAGATTATTATCTGTAGAGCAACAAAATTACAAAAACGGAAAAACTACCAACTGGTATGATATGATGTTTCAAAAAGGTTTACGGCAGGACCATACGGTGAGTGTTTCGAGTAAAAAAGAAGATGTTTCCTACTATATGTCTTTCAATTATACTAATAATGAAGGCGTAATTGTAGGAGATAAATTTTCTACTTTTAGAACCAGGTTGAACATAGACGCAAAAATCGCCAAATATATGTCTGTGGGAATAAATATGCAATTTTCTGACCGGGATGAAAGCCAGGTACCGGTTAGCTGGCAGCAAATGATAAATGCTTCTCCATTTGGCGAAAAATTTAAAGCCGATGGGGTTACGTTAAGAGACAGTCCTAATGATGACATAGGTAATAATACCAATCCATTTTTGGACAATACCTACACCAATCGTTTACAAAAGGAAAATACCCTTTTTGGAACAATATTCGCAAAGGGTACCCTGCCATTTGGATTTTCTTATCAAACAAACTTTACCCCCAATTTTCAGTTTTACAGATTCTTTAATGGCCGGTCCGTAAAAGACTTCCGGGTTGCTGTGCGTAAAGGCATAGCTACAAGAACTCAACAAACCACCTACAACTGGCAAATTGATAACCTGTTATTTTGGAACAAAACATTTGGGGAACACGTGTTTGATGCTACCTTCCTGGTAAATGCCGAAAAGTTTCAATCATGGCGCAATCAAATAGATAATGAAGGGTTTGATCCAAACGATAATTTAAGTTATCACAATATAGGTTCGGGAATAAAACCAGTAGTAACCAGCGACGATCAGGTTAGTACAGGCGATGCGCTGATGGGCCGTTTAAATTATTCATATAAGCAGAAATATTTACTTACCGGTTCTGTCCGGCGCGACGGTTATTCCGCTTTTGGGCTTCTTAACCCGCGGGCTACCTTTCCTTCCGTGGCATTGGGTTGGATATTTTCAAAAGAGAAATTCGCATCTTTTCAATGGCTCAATTATGGTAAACTCAGGGCTTCCTGGGGCATAAACGGTAACCGTGATATCGGGCGCTATGCAGCGCTTGCGGATTTAACTACCGGAAAGTACCAGTACATATCCCCGGCCGGAGCCGTTATACTCGTGTCTCAGTTATTTGTAAACCGCTTACAAAACCCAGGCCTTAGATGGGAAAAAACAGAATCATATAACGTAGGTTTAGATTATTCTATGTTTAAAGACAGAATAAGTGGTTCTATTGATGTTTACAGGAAATCGACCAAGGATCTGCTTGTGCTGAGATCTTTACCGGACGTTACGGGATTTGCAAATGTTTTGGACAATATTGGAGAAGTACAAAACAGAGGAATAGAATTAAGCATAAACACGGTTAATATTAAAAGTTCCAGTTTTTCGTGGAGATCTACTGTAAACTTTTCATTAAACAGAAATAAAATTGCTCATTTATACGGGCCGGTACCATTATATGATGCAAATGGAAAAATAATTGGGGAGATAGAAAGAGATGATATTGCCCGGGGATGGTTTATAGGCCGTGACATTGAGGAAATCTGGGATTTAAAAGTTTTGGGTGTATGGCAACAGAATGAACTGGCAGAAGCTGCAAAATATAAGGTACGCCCGGGAGATTTTAAAATTGAGGACGTAAATAAAGATGGTACTTTTTCTAATGAGGACAGGCAATTTTTGGGTTATAGAACCCCCAGGTATCAATGGACTTTTAGAAATGATTTTACCTTTTTGAAGAGTTTTGATTTTTCATTTATGCTATATTCAAGCTGGGGGCAGCGGGATGATTTTAACCTTGCAAAGAATAACAGCGGATTTATTGACAGGCAAAACGCTTATGTACTTCCCTACTGGACACCCGAAAATCCTGTGAACGATTATGCAAGGCTTTTTTCCAACAATGGCAGCGCCAATTTTAGCGTGTACAGAAAAGCTTCTTTTATCAGGTTAAGCACAGTTGCCCTTGCTTATACACTGCCTGCTAAAATAATTTCCAAAGCGAAGATTCAGAGCTTGAAAATTTACCTGAATGTGAATAATGCCGCTGTCTATCAACCAGACTGGAATTTGTGGGATGTTGAATACAGAACTGAAGGTGGCGGGCTTACCCCTCCCCCCAGAATTTATTCATTAGGCATAAACCTTACCCTTTAATCACTTTCATTAAAAGATTTAGCATGAAAAAGCAATTGAAATTCCACATAATCAGCTTGATTTTTATAACTGTTTTCACCAGCTCCATAAGTTGTAAAAAAGAATTCCTGAAGCCTCAGCCATTATCATTTTACGAGCCTTCAGAAACATACGTGAATGGGCCTGCTATGCGGGCTGCATTGGTTTCCCTGGCAAGAAATTTAAGATTTGAATATTACGGAGGTAACCCGGCTATCCTCACCGAAATGCTTTTTACGGAAATTGCCGTGGAAGGGACTACGGATAAGGCGGGCCCCGCACAAGACCTCAATACGGTGATTACACCCGATCTGGTTACTTTTAATAATGATGACCGTAATAAGATTTTTGTTTATTGGACAGAAGGGTATAACGGAATTAAATACGCCAATACGATTATCTCCAGGATTGACAATGCAACGTATTCTTCACCTGCGGAACGTAATGCGATTCTGGGAGCCGCCTACTTTCACAGGGCGCTGCGTTATTATAAATTAACGCATCAGTTTGGTGATGTGCCGGCAATCGTTCGGGAAATTACTGCGCCAAAACTTGATTTCTATTCCACAAAAAGAGAGGTGATCCTGCAAAAGATTAAACTTGATCTTGACTCCGCCCTGTTGTGGACATCGGATGCGGTAAATAAAGGGGAGGTAACCAAAGGCGCTGTAGCTCATTTGCTAACAAAGGTTAACCTGGCGCTCGGTAATTTTGATGAGGCCCTTACAGCGGCAAATTCTTTAATTAATGGGAGTGTATATAGTTTAATGAAAACCACTTTCGGAGCTACCGCACCCCCTACTACGGTTAATCCGGGTACAACCATTCCCGTGGCTTTACCACGCAATGTAATTTGGGATCTTCACAGGCCTGAAAATAAATCCCTTGCCACAAACAGGGAAGGTATTTACATGATCATCTCTCGGTTTGGAGATGGCCAGTTTGGTACTGGCATGACGATTATGCGGCAGGCCGTTGCGTTTTGGGGAACCAATGTAAATACGCCCTCTGGCAAAAAAGGGACGAACGACAATACCAATCCTGAATTTATTCAATCTAATCTTTATGGCAGGGGCATTGGCAGGACCAGGCCAAGTAATTATGCTCAATATGAAATTTGGAATGATCCAAAAGACCTGAGGCATGCAAAAGGAAACTGGATGAATATGGAAGATATCCTGTACAATGATATGGGTTTAAAAACCACTAATGACCCCAACTATCTTAAAAACCTGCAATTGAGGAATTCCTCTGGCGGTTTGCTTTGTTCAGATACTATCAGAAGCTGGTACGGATGGCCTCATTACAAATTATTCGTTCCCGATTTTGAGAACTCACCCATGCAGGGCGGACATACGGATTGGTATATGTTCAGGTTAGCGGAAACTTATTTATTAAGAGCAGAAATTAATTTCTGGAAAGGGGACCTTACCGCCGCCGCCGCTGATATTAATCAAATTAGAACCCGGGCTGCATGTTCTCCTATTACTGCTACACAAGTTAACATGGGTACTATACTTGATGAAAGGGCAAGAGAGTTATTTTATGAAGAAAACCGTAAAACTGAATTAACCCGGATTTCCTACTTGTTTGCAAAGACAGGTAAAGTTTCCGAAACCGGGAAAGCATATTCTGTAGCTAAATTTTCGGAGGATAATTACATGTATGACAGGGTGATGGCTAAAAACAATTTTTATAGACTCGGTGTTCGTACCAATTTTGGCATAGCGTATACCATTAGCCCTTTTCATGTTTTATGGCCTGTACCTACTTCGTCTATTGCGGCAAACAGCAATGGGCGTATTAATCAAAATAAGGGATACAACGGTTTTAATTTAAATATACCGGCGCTTGATAAAATACCTGAATAGCATCAAGCGTATTAGTTTGATAATTATAATTCAATAAATGTGGGTTAATAGCTCACATTTTTTCTAAAACACAACTTTTAAAAATAATAAAAATGGCTGAAATCAACAACGCCTCAGGCAGACGTAAGTTTTTAATAAATACCGTTAAGGCAACTGCAGGCACAATCGCCTTTACCAATTTCCCAACCATTGTACCTGCCTCTGTTTTCGGTAAAAATGCACCCAGCAATAAAATTAACATTGGGCAAATTGGTTGTGGCCGTATTGCCCGTACCCATGATCTGGCGGAAACATTCAAATATGATAATGCCCATATTATGGCAATAGCGGATGTTGACCGCAACAGATTGCAAGGCGGTAAAAAGCTGATAGAAGGCTGGTATGCAAAGAAAACGGGAAAAGATAATTATGTGGACGTTAAAACTTATGATGATTATCATGCCCTGTTGGCTAATAAAGATATTGATGCGGTAATGATTAGCACGCCGGACCATTGGCATGCACAGCCAGCCATAGAAGCAGCGCTCGCCGGTAAACACATTTACCTCCAGAAACCAACTTCGGTCACCCTTGAAGAAGGGCGCACCATGAGTGATATTGTACAAAAATCCGGGGTAGTTTTCCAGCTTGGCAGCCAGCAACGTTCCATCACTCCCTGGCCGCAATTCAAGAAAGCATGCGAGTTGGTAAGAAACGGGCGTATTGGCAAGTTGCATACAGTGCATATTGGCCTCCCTGCTGATCCTTCAGGGGGAGTTACCACTGAAATGCCTGTACCTCAAAACCTGAATTATGATATGTGGTTAGGCTCTACCCCTGAAATATATTACACCCTGGACCGGGTACACTCACAAACTGATTTTGACAGCAGGGGTGGGTGGTTACGCATGGAACAGTTTGGCGCCGGCATGATAACAGGCTGGGGCGTACACCACATAGATATTGCACATTGGGGTATGAATACAGAATTGACAGGGCCTGTAGAAGTAGAAGCCAATGCTGAATTCCCGAAAACAGGCTTATGGAATGTACATGGTAATTATGAGGTGCATGCAAAATATGCAAATGGGGTTAACATGCTGTTGAGCAGCAAAAACCCTAACGGAATAAAATTTGAAGGCAGCAATGGATGGATATTCGTTTCAAGGGGTAACGTAAGTGTTACCGCTACGGATCCCGGAGCCGGAGGCAACACAAAGGCATTTTCGGCAAGTGACCCAAAGATATTATCTTCTGTAATTGGCCCTGATGAAATTCATTTGTATGAAAGCAAGGAACAGCATGGTAACTGGCTTGATTGTATTCAAAATAAAAAACCAACCATTAGCCCTGCCGAAGTAGCGCATCGTTCTTGCAGCGCCTGCCTGGTGGCGCATGCAGCCATGAAAATTCAAAAGAAGCTTTATTGGGACCCTAAAAAAGAAATTTTCAAGGATAATATTGAAGCCAATAAATTATTATCAAGGCCACAGCGGTACCCTTATGGAACCAATAATGTTGTAGTGGTAAAAAAGTAAAACCTGATATGAAAAAAAACTATCCAATTCTTTTATTATTTGCCATGTCCACATGCAATTGTCTTCAGCAGGGTAATACGCCGGGTATTAGCCAGGTAAAACTAATAACCCTCGACCCTGGCCATTTTCATTCAGCCCTCGTACAAAAAACCATGTATCCGGATGTTGATTCAGTGGTACATGTTTACGCACCGCAGGGCGCCGATCTGCAACTGCACTTAGATAGGATAAATGGATATAACAGCCGTACGGAAAATCCTACAAAATGGAAGGAAGAAATTTACACGGGCAGCGATTTTATGGAGCAGATGCTGCAGCAAAAAAAAGGGAATGTGGTAGTGATGGCTGGGAACAACCGCAAGAAAACAGAATATATTTTAAAAGCAATAGAAGCAGGATTGAATGTGCTTGCTGATAAGCCAATGGCGATTGATACCAAAAATTTCGAATTGCTGAAAACCGCTTTTGCCGCCGCGGAAAAGAAAAATGTTTTACTGTACGATATCATGACGGAACGTTATGAAATTACTACCATACTACAACGTGAATTTTCTTTACTACCCGAAGTATTTGGACAATTGGAAAAGGGAACTGCAGATAACCCGGCTATAACAAAAGAAAGTGTCCATCATTTCTATAAATATGTCTCGGGAAATATATTAACACGGCCGCCATGGTTTATGGATATGATGCAGGAAGGTGAAGGTATTGTAGATGTAACCACGCATTTGGTTGACCTGGTACAATGGGAATGTTTTCCCGAACAGGTAATTAATTATGAGCAGGATGTTCATTTAACATCTGCCCGCCGATGGGCGACGGATATGACACTGAGCCAGTTTAATGATGTAACCAAACAAAGTGGCTTTCCTGATTATTTAAAAAAAGATGTGGTAAATGACAGCATCCTTAAAGTGTATAGCAATGGCGAAATCAATTACCAGTTAAAAGGCACACATGCAAAAGTATCCGTTGTATGGGCGTACAAAGCTCCCGAAGGTACCGGCGATACACATTATTCCATCATGCGGGGCAGCAAAGCCAACCTCGTTATAAGGCAGGGAGCGGAGCAAAAATATAAACCGGTTTTATATATTGAACCAGTGCATGAAGCCGATAGTGCTTTTGCAACTATTTTGATGGATCAAATAAAATCAATTCAAACAAAATACCCGGGCATAGAGCTGTCAAAAACCGCAGCGGGCTGGGAAGTAGTCATTCCCGAAAAATATAAAGAAGGCCATGAAGCTCATTTTGCACGGGTTACTGAAAAATTCCTGCAGTATTTTAAAGAAGGAAAATTGCCTGCATGGGAAGTGCCTAACATGATTGCTAAATATTACACAACCACGCAGGCATTGGAATTAGCAATGAAAACCGAAGGTTTCACAAAATGATATGGATTAGGTTGCAATTCAAATTTTCCCTGGCTGGTGGAACACCAGCCACGGAAAGCCATCCGTGGCCGGTGTCCCACCGGCCACGGCCTTGATAAGTGGAGCGAAAATTTGAAATGCACCCCAGGGATTACACAATGAAAATTTTCTCATTTGTAGTACGTTCATTCTTACAATAAAATTTTGTGTCAATGCCCAACTCATTGCTGTCACCATCAAACAAAAAAAAAGTAACCATTCAATAATTTTTTATGAAATTAGTTACAAGGATAGCAGTTGTTTTTTACATACTATTTCAATGTTCAGTTTGCGGCATTGTAAATGCCCAAAACAAAGTGAATTGGAAAAAAGTAAGCGTACTTGTTTATACCAAAAATGGCAAAGGGTATGTACATGATAACATACCAGCCGCAGTTAGCTGTATTCAGAAACTGGGTAAGGAACATGGCTTTAAAGTAGATACATCAGGCAGCGCTTCTGTAATGACAGAAGGCAATCTAAAGCAATATACCCTGCTTATATTCCCAAGCACCAACAACGATGTATTTGAAACGGATGCGCAACGTTTGGCCTTCAGGAATTATATGGAAGCCGGGGGCGGATTTGTGGGCATTCATTCTGTTACCGGAACAGAACGAAACTGAAATGGTTTAAAATGATGATTGGGGGTACGTTTTCGTGGCATGCGAAATTTCAAAAATTTACAGTGAAGGTGATTGACCCTTCGCATTCTTCCGTGCAGGGTTTGCCCAAAGTGTGGGAGAAAGAAGATGAATGTTATTTTGCAAAAGAGTTGTACCCCGGTACCAAAACTATATTGGCGCACGATATCACTACATTGAATGTTTCCGATACTACGCAAAGAAACCTGATCATTAAACATGCGGGCCATTTTTCTGAATTGTATCCTGCTGCCTGGACAAACAATTTTGACGGGGGGATAATATGGGTAACAGCACTGGGGCATCATAAAAAAGACTATGAAGACCCTGTTTATATTCAACATATATTACAAGGCATTAGCTTTGTAGCGGGCAGCGTTAAAAAATTGGATTACGCTAAATCGTATGCAGATACAAGAGATTCGCCGGTGCGGTATTGAATGGGAATTATTTTTAAATTAAATAGTGTGACAGACCAAAAATCGCAATTTCAGAACTCTTTACATTTCGCAGTTTAAAGTGCTTGCTATCTTATTTTTTGTACAGGCTAAAAAGCTATATAGGTCATCCCTGTTTGCCTGACTCACTCAGGCAGGGTTTCATCGCCCTTCTATACAACCATTCTTTTTTTTGTTGTCCGGGCGAAAGAATTTCATGGCATCATCGTTGCATCGCCCTCTTGTACCGCATACCATTGTGGATCTTTACCCACGTTGTAATGAGTGAAACATCAGCCGCTGTTTAATTGAACCCTCTTGTACCGCATACCATTAAGGAACTTTACTTACGTATTTGTAAAAATAAAGCAGTCGGCTTACATCGGCAACCCGGCATATTTTAATAAAAGGAGTTATACTGCGCAAGGGATAAATTGGTGATATTTATTTTGCACAATCACCAAATAAAATACGCTCAGGAAGAAATTTATAATGCAATTAAAGTTGCCCATTGGTATTAAGTACAAGAAGGTTCAATTAAACCGGGGCTGATGTTTCACTCATTACAACGGGTATAAAATTTACAGGTCATTTATTTTTTAAGGGCGAACTGTTTTTTAAAGGGAGGCATAATTTGAAGACCCTGTTTTGCCCCCGGCCCTCCCGATGAACCGGGACAGGCTTTCCCGAAAAATCGGGATGTTCCAAAAGGGGAGGCCTTCTGCCAGTTCATTACCAACGCCTAAAGAACCGCTCATTATAGCGCAATTAAAGTTGCCCATTGGTATTAAGTACAAGAGGGCGATGCAACGATGCTCCACATAGCTTCTCAGCCCGGACAAAAAATATAGTTGTAAAGAAGGGTTGCGATACGCTTCGCTATCGGGATTATAAACGCAACATTTATTCAAGGCTTTGATGCCTGGACAGAAAAGATAAATTGCAAAATCCCGGTTATTTCGGGAAAAGCATGCACTATAATCTGCGAAAGGCAAGGAGTTTTGATGTTAAACAAATGATGGAAATTGTTTCGCTATTTGTGCCGAAATTCAGTTAATGGGATAAGCTGCTGACCAATTCAACCAGGCTACAACAATACAACACTATAGCCCTTTCCCAAAGCGGCGGTAGCGGAAGGTGTTTGATAATGGTGCGATTAGGGTACACTCCTTTTAACGATGAATGACCAGTTTGCAAGGCACTTTTATATGGTGCGGATTTATTTTCTCTTCCGATTTTGGCAAATTAATATTTCTGAATAAAAGCTGCGCTGCTTCAAATCCAATCTGGTAGGAGTTTTCTTCAATAGAGGCTAATGGCTTGTGATCCAGGTATCGAAAGAGGGGCAGGTTACCGAAGCCGGTAAAATCAAACTTTTCAACCATTACCGGAAATTTCTTTTTCAGGTATTCGATTGCATCAAGACTAATGTAATTTTTGAAAGTGAAAATAGCGGTGGGAGGGGATTTCATTTTCATGAATTGGCCCATAGCCAAAAAAGTGGATTCTTCTGTCAGATCTACAATTTTTACCAGATCGGGATCGAACCCTATATTATTCTTTTGTAATGCTGTTTTATAGCCTTGCAATCTTATATTACTTACAGTCATTAGCTCCGGGCCCATGAGATGGCCAACCCGGTTATGTCCTTTTTTAATTAAAAATTCGGTTGCTATAAGGGCTCCATCTTCGTTATCGGCAGTTACGTAATCAAAGGAATCATCCTTAGGAAGGCGGGCAAAGAAAACAACGGGGATACCGATATCCTCCAGTTTTTTAAACGGAGTCATATCCTGTGTCTTTTTTGTGATAGCGACAATCACCCCATCCACCCGGTTACGTTTCATCAGGTCAACAATATTTTCTTCTCTGGCAGGATCTTCATGCGACTGTGAAATGATGACATTGTATTTTTCCATAGCAGCTACCTTCTCTGCGCCATTTATTGCTAATACATAAAATTCATCCAGCATGTCGGGGATAATTAGTCCGAGGGTAAATGTTTTATTGAGTTTGAAGTGACGTGCTACTTCATTTGGAGTATAATTCCATTCATTCGCCAGCTTTTTAACTCTTTCCCTGGTCGGAATGCTTATCGTAAGATCATTACTAAGCGCTTTTGATACCGTGGATACGGACATATTCAATTTCAACGCAATGTCTTTAATCGTAACCGCCTTTTTCATGGTAATTTCACTTTGAACATTCTTGAAACCACAAATTTATACCAATTGAGGCTGTTCAGAATATTTGATTTCTGTAGCTGTATATGGTGAAATATCTAACTGAAATTTTTTTTGAAACCCCATTGTAGGAAATATGTCATTTAGTTAGGACGGAGAACGCTGTTACGTTTTAATTAACGATACATAATTGCTGTTAAGCATGCCTTGTATGTTATTTTGTGAGAGAAAATACGTAAAATCACTATTTCATCCCTTGCAAAGTATAATTTATTTCAGCTTAAGGCACATCAGGTGTTCTTATTCAATTGAAACATAAAAAAAGTGATTTTTCATCGGTAAAATAAAAAATAAAAGTGTTGCACAATAAAATAAACTTATTTCAGTTTATACTTTAGTATAATCAGGCAAAGGTCTATCCAACCATAAACATAAAGTACCAATTATAAAAAGTGATTCAATAGGTTATCATCTTAGTCCAGGAACAAGTTTGATGCAAAAGTTATATTTTTTTTAATAGGTGTCATGTTCCGAAACGATGAATGGTTTTTTCTATTGACCAATTATGGATTTGGAATTTTTAAAATGCTGATAAATGAAAACCGTTACCCTCTCCGCAACTTTAATTAGTTCAACCTATGCGACTGCTTTTGAAAAAAACGCACTATTTCCATTTACCATTTTTCATATAAAACCAATAACCGTTGTTTTTAGTTTAGTACCTGATTATAAATCAGAACGAAGCCATACTTTACTATTGAAAACATTATCGGGTGAAGGGATCAAAGTCTTCGGGATGAACAGCACTTACGAAGATCTTGCAATTCCATATTCAAACTTTGATATCGTTGAAAATTTGTTGAGGTTAAACAGCCCCAGGTGTATTGCCCCAAATCATCAATTACCCTGGGGTTTTTGTATAAACAGGGAAAAATGTATGGTAATATCAGCCATTAATACAACCTCCATCCGTTATGGATGGAGGTGATTTTTTATATCAATCTCTTACCTGCCAAAAGTGAAACCTATGAAAAAATTTTTACCCTTATTAATCATTGTTGGTAACATCCAATTTGTTACAGGGCAAATTACTACTCCTGTAGTAAAAGCCAATTTCGGGATTGAGGCTGATCTTAATTCCAATTATTTTAACAATGCACCACAACCCGGGGCAGACGATTGGTTCAGCAACGGGTATGCGGGAACCGGGCAATTTATAATAGATACCACTGGCGCTGCGGCTATTGTAGCGGGTTATATTACTGATCCTGCAACCAGGACAAAGTCTTTTTCAAGGCTGATGCACCAGGCTCCCTATTCCGTTGTCAATAACACATTGTTGCTGGATGCCGTTTTCCATAGGGATTTTCATGGGGATGATTCAACTGTTTTTGCATCCGGTAGTAATAAAAATGGCATGACCCCGGCTGACTGGTCATGTCCCATAGCCCAGGGTATCCCGGATAAAAATGAAATCCTGGATGCTTTTACGCATGTAAGAAGGGCGGGGCCCAATACAACGGATTCATTATGGATGTTTGCAGGTATTTCAATAGAAAACACGACAGGTAGCAGGTATTTTGATTTTGAATTATACCAGACCGATATAGTTTACAACCGCACCACCCAATCTTTTGATGGTTATGGGCCGGATGCAGGCCATACTTCCTGGGTATTTGATGCGGCAGGTAATATCATATCTCCCGGCGATATTATTTTTACCGCTGAGTTCAACAGTTCTTCCTTAACCCTGGTTGAAGCCAGGATATGGGTAAAAAAACCGGATCTCAGTATTACCCCCACCACATTTAATTGGGGAGGCGACTTTGATGGGGATGGTTCGGGAGCGGTATATGGTTACGCCAATATTTTACCAAAAACCGCAGGTGCATTTTATACAGGTATTCAAAATACTGCTGCTACATGGGCAGGGCCATTTGAATTGGTAAGGGTTGACAATAGCGTAGTTACGTCTTATTTAAAAAAACAGTTCATGGAGTTCTCCGTAAACCTGACCATGCTTGGAATTGAGCCTTCCTCATTTTCAACCAATTCCTGCGGTACACCTTTTAGACGGGTCCTTATAAAAACCAGGGCCTCTACCTCATTTACAGCGGAATTGAAGGATTTTATAGCCCCCTTTAGAATGTTTGATTACCCACCAGTGGGGGCTACTGCTTTTATAAAATATTTCTGCGGAACAATGCCTGCTACTACCATCAATGTTTACAACCCCTTGCCAACTTCCATTTATACCTGGACCACGAATAATGGAAATATCGTAGGGCCAACAACAGGCGATTTCGTTACCGTTGATGCGCCTGGTACCTATTTTGTTACGCAGCAATTGCATGCACAATGCCCCGGTTTTGCGATGGACTCCGTTACCATCCTTTTCGATGCGGTATGTGCCGTATTGAATGTTAATATTACAGGATTTAATGCTTTGCGTGCCGGTAAGTATTCAGAATTAAAGTGGAAGGCCAATAATAATGAACTGGCCGCATACTATGTGATTGAATATAGCAGCGATAACCGGCTCTTTACTGAAATGGCAACTATTCCTGCTAATAAAAAATCCGGAATTGCGGATTATGCTTTTCGTTACCTGATTAAAAGCAATGAGCCGAAGAGCTTTTACCGGATAAGGGTTGTTGGGAAAAATGAAGTCGCTAAATATAGCAATACTGTGTTATTGAGATCAGGTAATGATTCGAAAAAGACCACGTTTATCTATCCAAATCCTGCTCGGGGAGAGGTGTGGTTGTCATTGGTATCATCGGAAAAAACGGTAGTGGCTGTTTATATATCTGATATGACAGGCCAGTTGATAAAAACATTGAAAATACCAGTGAAGCAGGGCGATAACCTGTTACCAATTCAGGAACTGACATCTCAATCAGCGGGTATGTACTTTGTAAAAATAGTAAGCATTGACGGCGAAACCACTCAAAAAGTGTTGTTGAGAAAATAATCCCCGGTTACAAAAGAAAATATGAATACACCATTTTTATACTACACAAGGGATAAAAACGTGAGAAAAAAATTTTGTCCAGGCAGTGAAGCAAGGAGAGCATTCCCGAAAAATCGGGATTTCGCAATACAGGGTTTTTGTCCAAGCAATATTTCCTTGCTCAACATCGTTGCCCGTCCGAACGGCTACAGCCGGGCGGGCATCGCATGCCCCGATTTTTTATCGGGGCATCCCGATGTTACACTTGAATCGGGACTTGTACTTAATACCAATGGGCAACTTTAATTACGTTTTAAATTAATTGCCAAGCGTATTTTATTTGGTTATTATGCAAAATAAATATCGCTAATTTTATCCCTTGCTCAGTATAGATAACTGAAAAACACCATTTTTGTATAAAGTGTATATTGATTTGTTGCACCTAAGTGCCCGGGGAATTTGGGATGTACCACCAACCTGTGGCAATGGGCTTTTAAAAAATAGATGTTTACCTTCACGGAGTAACTTACTTATTCACTAAGGTGGAATAAAACAATATTATGAAAAGAATAATTATTTTTCTGCTTCTATTGGCTTTTACAGGCGGTTCTGGTTATGCCATGGAAATAAACAATGAAAAAAAAGAAACCGTACAAAAGAAGAAACACAAACATCTTAAGCATCGTAAACACCACGGGCATTTGAAACACCCTTCATTACCACCGCATCCAAAAAAAATCAAGCGCCCTCCACATCCACCTTTACCGCCACACCCTCCCTTGCCACCAAAGCCAAAGCTATGAGCGGGTATCAAAACATAAAAATACCGGCAGGTTTATTTTAAAGCTAAAATGCTGATAAAAGAATTGGAAAATATCCACATCCCCAAAGACAGGAATTGATCGTAAACCCTGAACATCCAAATTATGCACAATTAAAAATGTAACAGGCATTTATTCGCATTCGTTTTTTATTGAAAAATAGAAAAGAACTATTTGATGTTTCTGAAAACGTGGGTAAAGATCCACAATGGTATGAGGTACAAGGGAGTCCCGGTGCAGCACACAAACCCTACCCGGGATTATGATGACACAACGATGATGAGCAAAGAAATATAGCCTGGACAAAAAAAATGTAAAGCGAAATCCCGATTTTCATCGGGATGCCCATTGATTCACAGCCCGTACAATAAAAAGTATGATTGTATAAAAGTGCGGTGCCAATGAAGCTTAATCAAGGCCCACTTGCCAAGTCAAAAAAAATAAAAATACACAGCGATAAAGTTTACGCCTTTTAAAAAGGCGTAAACTTTAGGTGCGGGGGCCGGCGAAACCACCTTCTGGCATAGCCGGTCAATCCGCGATTATTTTTTTGAGAAACTCCTTCAGTTCGTTTATTTTGGTTTTTAAAAATGCCGCATGTTTATCAGCGCTAATACCCAGGGCATCCGCTACTATTTCAAAATTTTCTATTTCAGCTTTTGTCTTTCCCTTTGATCCCGCTTTTTTCCAGATGCGTTTATATTTCTTTTCCAGCATTTTCCAGTTTTCATTATCCAATGCTTTTTTCTTTTCCAGCATCAATAATATAAAATCTATACTGGCATCTTCCACCAACTCCCAGTAATCCAGGTTCCGGTACTGCGGGTTCAATGATTTTTGTTGATCCTGCAAATTTTCTATCATTGCTTTTTTTGTTTTTGCATCAAGCATTACTGTTTTATCGGTACCGCTTATAGCGAAATCGTAAACACACTGCATCAATAGCATATTTTTTAAGGCATAATTGTCCGCGGCTTTTTCATAAGCTAACCTGTAAGCTTCGGTAGCAGCCTCATAAGCCTTCAGTTTATCATCCGTTTTTTTTGAAAGAAACCCGATACGCTTGTATGCACTGCCCAACAGGTTGGTTCGTGCGGCAGTCGCTTTAATTTTCGATAGTTCATTCAGCTCTCCAATTACACCGCGTATTTTTTTTATCATACCAGGCGCATCTTTATCCGATTTACAATCTTCCACATATTTTTTACAACGAACATTACAATATTTTTCAAGCGATGAAACAGAAAAGCTGGCATTTTCCACTCCCTTCAGTTGATCGAATGCTTCTACAGACATCGTATATTCTCCCAGTTCGTAATAGATCAGCGCTTCAGTTTCGTCAATATCCGCATCAACAATCTCTGCCAGCTTTACCGCTTCTTTAATATTTTTTATGATCTCCAGGGTTACCGCGGAACTATAATTTTTCGCATCAAGGTCATTTTTCAGGTTATCAAGATCTATCATAACTTCTTCCGCCATCACATACTGCCTGTTGTAATTCGTTTTAGCGAACGACCTGTTTTCTAATTTATAAAAGGGGTCGCCATAGCATTGATATGCCCCCCAGGTATTATTTTGGTTATGATACTTTTCATACACAACACCCCTGGCATCTCTTACAGCATCACCAAAACCGCATCCTGCAAACATCTTTGTATAAAATTCGGTGGCAAATTCATGGGCCGCCGAATCGTTTACAGCCCAGCCGGCGGCTATCACTGCTTTTACGCCCATTTGAATTAATTGCGTACCCAGGTTGGCGGCCAGCTTGTATTTGTTGGAATAATATTTTTCATGCGCCGCATCAATTTTGCCGAGATGGCAGCAATTAATAAATACCAGTTCAGGAACCGTGTTCATTTGTTCAATGTCAAAAGCGGTAAGAAATATTTCCTCGCCAATTACCATCCCCGATTTCTGTGGCGCACCGGGATTGAAAAAGCCATGGCCTGCCAGGTGAATAATTTTATATTCATCACAAAAAAGCCCCTGTACTATTTCCGCCGCTGTTTTATTAATGAGCGATGTTCTCCCGTATCCATTACTTTGCAACAACTGGGTAACTATTTCACCTTCCTTCTTTGCACCGCTTAACTGGCTCACAAAACCATTCAATTCAGGGTCTGCTATTATCAAAGCTTTATCGCCTGCTACCCGTTTAATATTTACCCGGTAATCTTTTGTTGATAGCTGCCTTATCATACCGGCATTTACACAAAGCGGTTTAGCGTTGGCGGTATTATCCTGCAATAATTCCCATGGATAGGCAGCGGTTTCTTTTTCAAGGATCCAATTAATACTGCCTTTCTTTTTCAACCGTTCTTTAAATGCATTCGGTATCATCAGCTCAAATAATGTATTAGCTGTACAGGCCGACCAACTATCCTGTGTTGATATCTGTTCAATGAAAAGGTTTATTAAAGCCGTGCTGCTAAACAATTCTTTTTCCTCCTCCCGGGCATCGCCTGTGGATACGCCAAATGTTAAAGACGGGATTTCTTTGGAGCCTGTTGTTATTTTTTTGGATTTAATAGTAATCCTGCGCCACCAGTTTTCCGTTGCATCTATTGCCAGCCTTTTCTTTGAGCCAAATAATGTTTTGAGTTTTTTATTGCCGATCCTTATGTTGAATTGCCTGTTTTCCTTACTTTCAATTTTCCTGAGCGCATACATGCAATTCAACGCCCTGTCTTCATATAGTTCAATAAACTCAATGTGCTGGATAAGCCTGATGGCGGTTTTATATAAGCCCGACACTTTACTGTTCGCATTATTTACACCATCAATAATCGCCTTTATCGAATCTTCGATTGACAGCCCCCCATAGCCACAACCTATTATCAGGGGTGATATGCCAATGTCTTTTCCATTCGTCGGCTGGTTATTCATATCAAGCAGGTATTTTGATATCGCCTGCTCTACGGTTTGTGTAAGCATGTGAGCAGTTAAATTGCCAGGCTCTCCCAGGCCCACAATAATCGCCCCCGGAAAATCACTTTCCTCTATATTGGTGGCCATTGCAGCACTGGTGCCTATTTCACCCGGATAAATACCCAAAGCATGTCTTGCGGATAAGGTATTGTTCATTAGGATATCAATAAACTTTTCGGCATACAATATTCCATCATTGGCAAAATGCCCCGCCAGAACAGGGAATGCGGCATAAGCAAGGTCGCCGTGGCTGATAGACACTGACAGCGGTACCTGGTTTATGATCTGTTCATTTCTTTCGGTAATGCCGAATACCGCATTCTCAATTCCTCTTTCAGATAAATCGAAATTGTAAACCTGCGGCATGCGGAATATTTTTTCTTCGCCACGAACCAGCGGTTTTTCTTTACTAAGTAATGTTGTAAATCCTTTTTCAAGTATTTCTTCAATGCCCGAAAACATATCCTGCTCCTTGGCCAAAGCGCCATGCGTTGTATTTACATAATACACGCTATCCGCGGCAATCATTTTTTGTGGAATACCACTTTCCCAGGTTACACTTTGATCTCCCTCACCTGTGTATAAAAATACCAGTTCTTTTCTCGGCGGAATATCATCATTATAGTAATCACATGCCGAATACTTGTCTTTGCCGGCTATATACACCATGTTAGTATAATCAATTGAATCCTTTGTGGCAATGATTTTATCGCGGTACAGTTTAAAAATATTAAGATCTGCATCAGAAGGAATGGGCCAGTCGTTGTCGCCAAAAGCTTCCCGCATTTTTTTCCATGTGCCACTCTCAGCAAAGTCTAAGTTTGCCCCGGTATTGTTTTTTCCGGTTGTTAATGGCAATAAACTTAATATGCCGGGAAAGTTTACGAACATACTGATGAGTTCTTTTTTGGTATGCTTCCTGTCGAGCATGTTCAGCGAATTGATGATGGGATCATTACCAAACAATACAGCCGGTATCCTGAAAGATCCACCGAGCGGCGAGCCAAGAAACAATAACCTGAACCCCTTTGATACGTTTAGTAGTTTCCAGGTATCATCATGGTTAATGATAAAATCACGAACAAGCACACCACCCATGGAATGGCCAACTATTTTGATGGGTTGATTAAGCCTTAAAAGGTTAACAATGGTATTATTAAAATCTTTTGCGCAGTCGTTCAGTTGCCTGCGCCAGTCAAAAGGATAGATGATCACATCATAAGTTTGTAACAGTCTTTCGGCAAGTCTTTTATAAGATGTTTTGATCAATGAAGTAGCGGCAATGGTTGTATCGGCGTTGTATTCAAGATCATTAAGGCCGCCAAAAACAGACCGCAGGTAGGCGAGCCATATCTTATCTTCTTTACGCGAAAGATTGGAACCCATAATACCCGGCAACAAAACTACGATTGGCCTTTTACCAGAAGGCATATTGGGGTAAGGTTCCAGTTCACCATGCTCAAAGCCGCGTACAATGCCCCTGTCACTTGCCGGTATTTCATATTGTGGTACTACGCTAAAGCCCGGTATGTTTTCTCCATCCGCGGTTTTTAATGCGAAAATAATCGCTTCACGGGTTTTATTATTTTTAAAATAGGTGATATGGTCCACCGTTTTCCCTTCATCAAAAAAATATTGAATTGTTCCTTTCCTGTTGGCGCCCAGGTACATTGAATCTGTATTTACCACGAGGTCGTTGCGCTGCCAGTAAAAAAGTTTTCCAAGTATTACCAGCAATCCTTTGAAACTTGCGCTCAGCCTTCCGTTGCCTGAAATAACAGCAAGTGTACTTCCGGGTATTTCCATCTCTTCCGCCCGGTCGTTCAGTATTTTTATAAAAGGGGATTCCGGGCTCATGGCTTCTATACCCGGCAACACGGTTACGTCTTCCTTTGTTTTCAATGTTTCAGCGATCAGCTCTTTTAATATTACTGCCACATCATTTGCCCTGCCCCCTAAAAAATTATACAACACGTTAAACAGTTGATCCATTCTTTGGGAGGCAAGTTTGGTACCGGCTGCAGGGCAGGCCACCCTGATAAATTTTTTAACGGAGATCTTTTTGGTTTTATAAATTTCATTGAGCGCTTTAATGCAGTCAATATCCGAATCCCTGTTTGCTTCTTTTTTGAGCAATTGAATATTGGTATTTGAAAAGCCAATTAGTTTATCTTCCTTATCCCTGCTATAGCGGCTAAGTATATCACCAATGAGGCCGCCCCTTGAGTGGCTGATAATATGCAGTTCTGCTCCGTCAGGCAACTGATTAACCAGCGCCAGGGTATTTTGTAACGGGCTCTCGGTAAGGGTCCGGTGTTCAAATGCTACAACATTTTTTCCATAGCTGTCATGGATATATTTCCATACATCACAGCCGGCAAGGTCGGCATACGCCCCTTTGGTATCTGAATTGGTGCCATGGATAAAAAGCAAAAATGGTTTATTGGAAAAAGAATTATTAAACTTTTCAAATTCAAAATTTCTGCTCAAAAAGTTTAACCCTTCCCGTGATTGTTTTAGCCCTTCCTTTTCATTGAGGTGTTTATCCTCCAGTTTTTTAGCTATCGCCTTTACGCCTAACCCTATTACAGGTTTAATAAAAACCTTCAGCACCTTTGCGGCTATTTCTCCGAAGATACCCCTCTCATTTACAGGATTTTTTATAACTAAAGGAATAGGAAAACTATCATCACCGCCCCGTTTCAGGTTTTCAACTTCGGGGTACAATTCATGCAATGTCGCCGCATCGCACATCCATGTTGTCTTATTATCATCATCAAAAGTAAATTCAAGTATTTTTCCTTCGATATCTATTGGAATTTCCTGTTGTACATCCCTGTTGTCGCCACCCAGGTCGTATATAGCATCCAGTACAAGTGAAGATTCTTCCGCGACAACTTTCATTTCACCACGCAAAGCGCCGGTTTCTGTTGTTGTTCTTTTTGCGCCCCTTATTTTAATTTTATTCGTGCTCATACAATAATAGTTTTGAAATGATGAGTGATTAAGAATGAAGAATTAAAAATTATAAAGTTGATTGATGTTTGTAGTAAAAGGGGCCGGATGACATCAGCGGTCCCCTATATTTCGACATGCAACTAATAGCGATGTGGTGAGATCACAATATTGAAAACAATTATACCATCACGTTATTGAATGGCTATTGGAACTTTTCTTTATTGCGGGAGATATCAACTGATGATACTAATGTACTCATTAATCAATAAAAAGAAAAGCATTGGGCTAAATAATATTTTGATAGCAAAAAAAATATTGAGCCTTCAACTTCCCACCCTGCCTCAAAAAGGATTGGCCGGAGAATTGTAATTGAAGGTTTTCCTTATGCTTTTATTTATTGCATGGAGGGTACTTGTAAAAATGTTATTTCCACAAAAGGAAGGCCCCGCAAAACTTTGGGCTCAGATTAGCAGGCTGTGATAATAATTCCCATTATTAAATAAAACGCCTTGTTTTAGTTATATGATGAAAACATTAAAGCAAGTTTAGCGTTCGCAAATGCTTTTACATAACACAATTAAAGATCCCCATAGGTATGACGTACAAGTGAGTCCCGATATTCGGGATTTACATAACACAACGATGCTGCCATGAAACCCAAATGCCTGGACAATGAATTGTTTACAACGGAATATTCCCATGCTTTTTCTTAGGCAGCGCCGCCACTTTATTTTCCAGCATCGCAAAAGCTTTGATTAGTTTTTTACGGGTATCCTTTGGCGCTATTACTTCGTCAATAAACCCGCGTTCCGCAGCTAAATATGGTGTGGCGAATTTCTCCGCATACTCCGCTTCTTTTTCCGCCAGCTTTTTTGCCGGGTCGGCTGCTTCGGAAATTTCTTTTTTAAAAATAATTTCACTTGCGCCACGGGCCCCCATTACGGCGATCTCGGCAGTGGGCCAGGCAAAGTTCATGTCTGCTCCAATATGT